>JAHAZJ010000184.1 GCA_018385315.1 Treponema sp.
TATACATTTTCTCGGCAATGGTTGTTTATGGGCTTTTAACAACGGAAGATTCAAACAAAATAAAGATTCCGAATTATGAAATCATGCAGAAATTTGATTCTGTTTTGAAAGAAAATAACGATTTGGGGTATATAAATCAGCTGGCTGTGAAATCTTCAGAAATCTTGGATGCAACACTTCCTCCCTCCTCCCTCCTAACTCCTAATTCCTAATTCCTAATTAATATAGACAAACCTTCTTTTTTTGTATAAAATATTAGAACTTATATTAGAAAAAAATTATTTTTGGAGATATACATGAATACTTTAGGTATTGTTCTTTTGGTAGCATTCATTATTGTTTGTGTTTTATTAGTTCTTTTAGTTGTTATTCAGGATGATGGCGAAAATGGAATGGGTGGTCTTTTAGGTGGTCGTGGTACTGCTGCATTTGGTTCACACTCAGCTAGCGTTCTTACAAAAACAACTCGTGTATTTGTATTCTTGTTTTTTGGATTGGCTGTTGCTCTTGCTTTAGTAACAAAGAAACCTGCTGTTGATGCTTCTATTATCGATAAAAATACTACTGTAGAAACAACAGTAAGCACAGAATCTGCTGCTCCAGCTGACTGGTGGAATGAATCAAAGGAAGCTGCTGCCGATGCTGAAGTTTCTCCTGAAACTGTTGAAGCTGAAGAAGCTGCTGAATAATCTGTAAAAATAATAATACAATATTGAATTTATTTCCGTGTTAAAAAATCAATCTTGGTGTATAATAGTAAGTGCTCTTACATCAAGGTTGATTTTTGGAGTTTTAAATGGATGAAGTAAATTCGCAGATAGATATTTTAAATCACATTATTGAAATTGAAAAAGAAGTTACTACATTAATAGAAAATGCAACTGCTTATGCTGAAAAAAAAGTATCAGAAGCTAAACAAGTTGCTAATGCTGAAATTCAGAAAAAGAATGCAGAAATTCAATCTGCTTTAGAAAAAGAATTTGAATCAAAGCTTCTTCAAATAAATGCTGACTGTGAAAAAGATTTTGAATCTTTTAGGAGTCAGTTACGTTCAAAAAATCAAAATCAAAAAAACTTGAATGCAGTTTTAGATAAATTGCTTTTTAATGAATAAGGGTTGAAATCATAATGGATAGTAGTTCAGCCCTTGAATTTTGTTACACTAAAGCTGCAGGTTTATTAAGCACTTCATTCTTAAATCAGAGAATGTCTCTTTTATTTAATTCTAAATCTCTTGTAGAATTATGGGCTGTTTTGTTTTCTGATTCTGTTCCTGCTGTACCAGAATCTCTTCTTGCTGATGAAATTGAAAAAAAAGCTTTTAATAATCTTTTACAGCAGTATCTTTCAATTTTGAATCAGTTCGATAATCCTTCAGATTTGCTGCTTTCTCAGATTCAGCTTTTTGAGATAGAAAATATTAAATCTATGATGGACGGAATCTGTAATGGTGAACCATTGCCTCCAAAAATTATTGATTTAAAAAAGTATTCTACTCTTAACATTTCTGCTTACCCTGATTTAGAAAAAATAACTAGAAACACTATTTTTAACTGGCTTCCTAAAAATCCTGAATTAAAAGATTTGCAGCTTCTTGAATTTAAAATGGATTTATTTTTTTTAAAATCTATATGGGATAAAATTGAAAAATCAAAAGGTGAAGATAAAGGGCTTTGGGAAAAATTATTCTTAGAAGATTATATTATAAAAAATATTATATGGGCTATGCGTCTTTCTGTTTATTATCAAAAGTCAAAAGAAGAAATAATGGCAGAGTTATTTTATGTAACTGAAAGAGCAGACAAGCTTGATCCTATTGCTGGTTCAGCTATTGCAGTTTTAGATAAATCTCCTGTTAATTTTGAAGACTGGCAGAATTGGAAATACAAGGAATATCTGAATCCTTACGAAGGAACTGATTGGAAATTTGATCCAGCTTGGTTTGAACGTCGTTATATGGCTTCTACTTCTAAGCGTTATATTAGATTTTTTCATCAGCATCCTCTAACGGAACCTGCTTTGGTTGCCTGGTTTAAGGCTAAACAATATGAGCTTCGATGCATTAGAAGTGCGGTTGAAGGAACTCGATTAAATATAAATCCTACAGATGCTATGAAGGCACTTGGTGCTATAAGTGAATAGACGGAGGCGAAATGGCAAGAACTCAACAGATGAGATTAATTGAATTAATGATTCTCAAACAGGATATTACTAAAGTAATTGAATATCTTGGTAAAAAAGGTTCCTTTCAGTTTCAGAATTCTCTGGAAGAACAGAAAGGTTCATCAACTGATAATGAAGAGTTTGAGGCTGACTTACAATACTATTCTGATCTTCAAAAGTGCTGTAATTTTTTTGAAATTCCTTTAACTGATTTGGATCTTTCAAAAAGTACTGTTGCAACAGAAGAGGATACAAAACAAGCTGCATCAATTTTATCTGCATACAACGAGTTATATCAAAATATTAAAGATGCGGGTGCTGAATTAGAAAAGGTAACTAATACTTCAAAAGAAGCTCTTGCTTTTGCAAATCTTCAGGTTTCTTTTTCTCAGCTTGTGCATTTATCTTTTTTGTCTTTGCGCATTGGTAAAATTGAAGCTTCTTTGTTTGAGGACTTAAAAAAACACCTTGCTCCTTCAGCTGTGGTTATTGCTTTGGGAGAAGATAAATCTCATGTTATGATTGCATCTTCAAAAAAAGCAGGAGCAATTGCCCCTCAAGACCTTAAACAGTTTGGTTTTGTGGAAATGCAGCTTCCAGAAGATTTTAAAGGTGTGCCTGCTGATGTCCTTACAGGGCTTGAAAATGTAAAGGCTGAATATCAGGCATTGTATAATGAGTATATGATTCAAAAGGCAAATTTTGCAGAAACTCATAAAGAAAAAATTCTTGAGCTTGTAAAAGCATTTGCTATTAAGGTTCAAATTGGAAAAATTCAGCAGAAAATTGAAGCTACAGAAATGGTATATAGAATTACTGGTTGGGTTCCTTTAAAAGATGCAAAGGATTATTCTCAAGAACTGGCAAAAATCACAGAAGACAGAATTGCAATCCGAGAATTTGAACCAAGGGAAGTACGTGAGGTTCTGGAAGGTCGTGAAAAAGTTCCTGTAAAACTTCAGCACGGAAAATTCATTCGCAGTTTTGAACGTATAGTTTTAAGTTATGGTTCACCTCTTTATGGCACTATTGATCCAACACCATTTGTTGCTGTATTTTTTACAATTCTTTTTGGTATGATGTTTGGTGATTTAGGTCAGGGGCTTGTGTTCCTGTTTCTTGGCATTTTCATGGCAAAGGGTATTGTTAAAGTTAATGGCTGGAATAAATTTGCCCCAGTTTTTATGGCCATTGGTGTTACAAGTTCCATAATGGGGTTGCTTACTGGGGAATTCTTTTCTAATGAAACTTTATTGGAACCTTTTTCTATGTGGATTACGGGGCTCTTTGGACATCCTCATGCTCCCATTATTCATTTAATGCCTTCTCAGGATCCAAAATCTATTGTTGCAATGTTCTCTGTTTTTGGTGTTGCAGTTGCTTTTGGTTTTGTTGTTAATACTGTAGGTTTAATCATCAATATTATTAATAATTTTAATCTCAAAAAATATGATAAGGCTTTGTTTGGAAAGGAAGGTCTTGCCGGTGCTGTTTTCTTCTGGTATGTCATTGTTCTTGTAATTAGAATTGCCGTATTTAAACATTCACCAGCAGTTTATGACTGGGTTATTATTGGTGTTACTTTGTTCTTTTCTGCTTTTGCAGAACCTTTTGAAAACATAATAATGAAGCGTAAACCTATACTTGAAAATGGTTTTGGTACATATTTAATTTCTGGTATGGTTGAGCTTATAGAAGTTTTCTCTGGTTATCTTTCTAATACTGTCAGCTTTGTTCGTGTTGGTGCGTTTGCTTTGTCTCACGCTGTTCTTGATTTTACAATTCTTACCTTATCACAAATGTGCGGGCCAATTTTTGGTATTTTTATTCTGATTATTGGTAATGCAATTATTATTGTTTTGGAAGGTATGATTGTTGCAATTCAAGTAATCCGATTGCAGTATTATGAATTTTTCAGTAAATTCTTCCACGAGACTGGTCGAGAGTTTAAACCATTTACTTTTACTTTGGAAACTAATTAACAGGTATATAGATATAGGAGTTATAAAGATGAAAAAAAGAATTATTAGTGTACTTGCAATTTTGTTCTGCTGTTGTGCAGCTGTTTTTGCAGAAGAAACTGGAAATGCTGAAGCTGTAAAAGACACTGCTGCTATTTCTGGTGCAGTAAAGTACATTGCTGCTGCCGTTGCCGTTGGAGTTGCTTGTTTGGCAGGTGGTCTTGCTGTAGGTAAAATTGGTTCTTCAGCTATGGGTGCAATGAGCGAAAATCCAGAGCTTTCTGGTAAGGCACTTCCATTTGTTGGTCTTGCAGAAGGTATTTGTCTTTGGGGTATGCTTGTTGCTGTTTTAATTTTGCTCCTCTAATTTTAATAAAGAATTTATAAACTAATGAATTTTTATACTATTGGTGAACGAGAAATTGTTCTGGCATTTAAAATGACAGGTGTTGATGGTACAGTTGCTCAAACACGGCAGGAAGTATTGGAAGCCTTTAACCGGGTTACGGGAAAAGGTGATTCAGTAATGCTTCCTGTTGAAAGTGTGCCAAAAGTCCTGATTTTAACAGAACGTGCTGCCAGTTTGATTGAAGAAGAAGAAATAGAATGGCAGAAAACAGGAAAATATCCTCTTATTGTAGAAGTTCCAGGGTTATCTGGAGAAGTTAAAGGTAAAAAATCTCTAACAGATGCAATTAGAGAAGCTATTGGCATACAAATTTAGCAAAATTGTTGTGGTGATATATGAAGGAAATAAAATCTACTGAGTTTCTTGATAAACAGATTCATGTGGAAGCTGCAAAAAAGATTCAGTCAATTCTTGAAAATGCAGATAAGGAATGTGAAGTTATTTCTAATTCTGTTGCCGAAGAATTGGAAAAATCAAGAAATCAGAAACAGGAATTCTACAATAATAAAATTGATGATGAAAGAAAAAATCTTAATGCTACTTTTCCTTTGGAAAAACAGCGTTTGGAGCTTTCTTTTGTACAGAATTCTCTGATTGATGGAATTAATAATTATCTTGAAGCTTTAGGTGAAGAAAAGAAACTTGCACTTGTGTTAAAAGATTTAAAAAATCAGGCTTCTTTCTGGAAAGATAAAAAATGTTCCGCTTATATTTACGGTTTTGATTTTAATGCCACTAAAAAAGAATTGGAAAAAATACTTGGGGACAATCTGACTGCTGTGGAAAAAACTGAATATGGAAAAATGATTATAGAGGAAGAAATTGCTCTTAAAACTCAGCAGGGAATTATTCTTGAAGCAGAAGATAAATCTTTCAGATTGCGTCTTACAATAAATCAGATTATTAGTCACATTCTTGATGTAAACAGAGAGGAATTAACTGTAGCTTTGTTTGGGGATGGTGAAAATGATTAAGGGTGAAATTACTAGAATTTCAGGACCAATTATTTACGCAAAAGGCTTGGACGGTTGTGGTCTTTATGATGTTGTTGATGTTGGTAAGGCAAAATTAATTGGTGAAATTATCCGTCAGAATGCAGGTAATGCAACGATTCAGGTATACGAAGAAGATACTGGTATGCATATTGGCGAAGAGGTTGTTTGTACTCAGCGTCCTTTATCTTTAAAATTAGGACCAGGTCTTGTTGGAAATATTTATGATGGTATTCAGCGACCTTTACGGCAGATGTTTGAAAACAGTGGTGCTTTCCTTTTGCCAGGTGAACGGGCTGAACCACTTGATGTTAGCAAAAAATGGGACTTTGTTGCCCTTGAAAATATAAAAGAAGGTTGTGAGATTTCTAAAGGCATGGTAATTGGTACTGTTGAAGAAACAAAATCAATTACTCAGAAAATTATGATTTCTCCAGATATTCGTGGTAAAAAACTTAAAGCTTTTAAAGGCTCTGGTTCATATTCAATTGATGATGTAATTGGAGTTACAGAATTTGATGAAGAAATTAAGCTTTCTCAATATTGGCCTGTAAGAATCCCTCGCCCTTATGCACAAAAGCTTTCTGTTTCTGAACCTTTGGTAACAGGCCAGCGTGTAATTGATGTTTTCTTCCCTTTAAGTAAAGGTGGTACTGCTGCTATTCCAGGTGGATTTGGTACTGGTAAAACAATGACTCAGCATGCTGTAGCAAAATGGTGTGATGCTGATTTAATTGTTTATATTGGTTGTGGGGAACGGGGAAACGAAATGACAGATGTTTTGTCTGAATTCCCAGAATTAATTGACCCACGTACAGGGCGTTCTATTATGGAACGAACAATTTTGATTGCAAACACTTCTAATATGCCGGTTGCAGCTCGTGAAGTATCCCTTTATTCGGGAATTACTTTGGCCGAATACTTCCGGGATATGGGAATGGCTGTTGCAATTATGGCAGATTCTACTAGTCGTTGGGCAGAAGCATTGAGGGAACTTTCTGGTCGTATGGAAGAAATGCCAGCCGAAGAAGGCTTTCCTGCATATTTACCAACACGTCTTGCATCCTTTTATGAAAGAGCTGGTCGTGTAAATACTCTTTGTGGAAAGGAAGGTTCTGTTTCTGTAATTGGTGCTGTTTCTCCTCCTGGAGGTGACTTTAGTGAACCTGTTACTCAGCATACAAAACGTTTCATCCGTTGTTTCTGGGCTTTGGATCGGGAATTGGCAAATGCCCGCCATTATCCTGCTATTGGATGGATAGATTCTTATTCAGAATATGCAGAAGAAGTAAAAGACTGGTGGGAACTTCATAATCCACTTTGGTATAAGCTTCGTCTTGAAGCATTGGAAGTTCTAAAAAGTGAAGCAAAATTGCAGCAGATAGTTCGCCTTGTTGGACCAGATGCGTTGCCAACATCCCAGCGTCTTGTGCTAAAAATTGCTGATATGATTAAAAACGGTTTTTTACAACAGAATGCTTTTGATGACATTGATAAATATTGCAGCGTAGAAAAACAGATTTTAATTCTTGATTTAATCATGGAATTCTATAAACGTTCAGTTGAACTCATAAAAAATGGGGCTTTGCTATCCAGAATAATAAATCTTCCTGTTTGTGACGAACTGGTAAGAATTAAAATGGTTTATAAGAATGATGAAATAGACAAGATAGAAGAAGTTAGAATTCACCTGGATACTCAGCTTGGTGAATTGGAAAGATCCTATTCTGCAAAAAAGAACATGATGATGTAGAACATTTTTGGGGATAATATGAAAGGTGTTGAATATAGAGGAATCACTTCGGTTGATGGACCAATTGTTGTAATGAAAAGAACTGAAAATGTTTTTTATAATGAAACAGTTTGTGTTCGAGACAGAAATGGTGAAAAAAGAACTGGAAAAGTTGTTGATATTAGTGATGAAGCCGTTGTTGTTCAGATTTTTGGTTCTACCACTGGTATTGATTTGGAATCTTCTACTTTTGAGTTTTTAAATGAGCCATTGGAACTTCGTGTTGGTGAAGGACTTTTGGGACGGGTATTTAATGGATTGGGAAAACCAATTGACGGATATCCTGAAATTATTTCTTCTAAGAAAATAAATGTAAACGGAAAGCCTATTAATCCTTATGCCAGAATCTATCCACGAGATTTTATTCAGACTGGAATCTCTGCAATTGATGGAATGAACTCCCTTGTTCGTGGACAAAAGCTTCCTATTTTCTCTGGAAACGGTTTGCCACATAACAAACTGGCTGCTCAAATTATTAGACAGGCAAAACTTTTGAATAGCGATGAAAAATTCGTTATGGTTTTTGCCGGCATGGGTATTAAATATGACGTCGCTAAATTCTTCGTTGATTCTTTTGAAGAATCTGGTGTACTTTCTAATGTTGTAATGTTCCAGTCTTTGGCAGATGCTCCTTCTATTGAACGTATTGTAACTCCTCGCTGTGCTCTTACTGCAGCAGAATACCTTGCATTTGAAAAAGGTATGCATGTTCTTGTTGTTATGACAGATATGACAAACTATTGTGAAGCATTGCGTGAAATTTCTACGACTCGGGGTGAAGTTCCGGGACTAAAGGGTTACCCTGGATATTTGTATTCAGACCTTGCAGAGTTATATGAACGGGCTGGAAAAATTAAAGGCTCCAATGGTTCTATTACTCAGATACCAATTTTAACTATGCCAAATGACGATATTTCTCATCCAATTCCAGACTTAACTGGTTACATTACGGAGGGACAAATTGTATTAGACAGAGAAATGTCTCAAAGGGGGTTATATCCTCCTGTTTCTGGTTTACCAAGCCTTTCTCGTTTAATGAAAGATGGTATTGGTCCTAATATGACACGAGAAGACCATGCAAATGTTTCATCTCAATTGTTTGCCAGTTATTCAAAGGTAAAATCAATCAGAAATCTTGCGGCAATTATTGGCGAAGAAGAATTGAGTGATTTGGACCAGCAATATTTAAAATTTGGACTTCGTTTTGAAAATGAATTCCTTGGTCAGGGTGAAAATGAAAATCGAACAATTCAGCAAACCCTGGATTTAGGATGGGAAATTCTAAAAGAGCTTCCAAAAGAGGAACTTACAAGAATTAAACCAGAATTGATTGAAAAATATATGGATAAATAATGGATAAATAATGGATAAACTGAATATTGCACCAACAAAAAGTAATCTTCTCCAAATGAAAGAACAACTTGCTGTTTCTACAAACGGTTATGAATTGCTGGAAGAAAAGCGAGAAATTCTTGTTAGAGAACTTATGCAGCTTGTGGAAAGAGTAAAATCCTTGGAAGAAGATATTAAAAAACTAACTCAAGAAGCGTATCCAGCCTTTACTCGCATGCTTATGTTAGATGGTGCAGACCAGATAGAAAGATTGTCTAAATCAATTCATTATAAATTTGAGATGGAAGAAAAAACTGAAGTGATTTGTGGTATGCAATTTTCTTCAATTGATGTAAAACTTCCTGAAAAAGAATTATTCTATTCTTTAATAGGTACGGATGCAAATACAGATGCAACAACTGTAAAGTTTTTTGAATTATTAAGCCTTCTTACTCAAATGGCCAGTATCAGAACAATTGTATGGCGTCTGGCAGGTGAAGTTAAAAAAACTCAGCGTCGTGTAAATGCACTTGATAAAATGATAATTCCTCAAACAAAGGAAACTAAAGCCTATATTGAACGGGTTCTGGAAGAAAGAGACCGGGAAAACTTTTTTGTATTAAAAGCTCTCAAAAAGAAAAAAGGAAATCACTAATGAATAATTTCTACAAAATTCTTGGCATTCGGGAAAATGCAACACTGGCTGAAATTAAAAGAGCTTATAGAGAAAAAGTAAAAATCCTTCATCCAGATTTAAGCGGAGATATTACTCATAAAGATGAATTTGATGAAGTTGTAAAAGCTTACAGAGTTCTTTCTGATCAGCGCCAGAGAAATATTTTTGATGAATCTTTTTTTACGAAGATGCATCGCAATACCCAAGCCGCCGACGCCTTTGATTATTATAAATGGCTTTCTGCCCGTGATGATGAAGAAAGTCGTGCAAAGCTGATTTTTTATACATTAATGCGTGGAAAAGAAGATGAAGCTGTAGCGGAATTTAAACGAATGCAAATGAATCATGCCGATTTTAGCTTAAAAAAATGGTTTACTCGTGAAGATTTTATGGACTATGGTTATATTCTGGCTGAAGAACTTGTAATTCGTAGTGAATATTATGATGCTTTTATTCTTTTGGAGCAGATTATCCAAATGGAATACAGTTATACATATTTCTATATTTTCTTTCCAGAAGTTCTGGAGTTTACTCTTTCAATTTTGAAAAAAAATATAGACCGGGTAATTCCAGACGAGCTTGCTTTAGATGTATTTGAACGTGCTTTAGATTTAAATCTGGGACCCCAGAATGATTCCTTTTTTTTAATGAAAATGAGTGAGGAATATCACCGCCTTGGAGACGATGCAACAGCCGAAATATGTCGAAGAGAAAGCGAGAAAATGCGAATTAAGAAGTAGGAATTAGGAATTAGGATTATAGCAGGCAAAAGCGTCCTTGTAATATATAAATTGTAATTTTTATTTATAATTGATAGAATGATATCATGATTCACTTAAAGACAGAAGAACAAATTGCTAGTATTAGAAAGGCTTGCCATTTAACAGCCGACATGTTTAATGAACTAATTCCACGTATTAAAGCAGGAATGAGTACTTATGAAATTGATAAAATGTTTGAAAAATACATTACATCTCATGGTGGAACTCCTGCCTGGTGGCATGAAGATTATCCAGGTTCTGTATGTATTAGCGTAAATGAAGTTGTAATTCATGGTCTTCCATCAAAGAAAAAGATTATTAAAGAAGGTGATCTTGTTAGTCTTGATGTTGGTATTGATCTTAATGGATATATTAGCGATACAACTCATTCTGTTTTAATTGGAAATGTTAAGCCTGAAGTTGCAAAGTTAAAGAAAGTGACTGAAGAGTGTTTAAAAGCAGGTATTGCAGCTTGTAAAGTAGGTAACAGGGTTAGTGATATTTCAAACGCCGTTTATGAAATTGCAAGGGCAAATGGATACGGTGTTGTTTATGACTACTGTGGCCATGGAGTTGGATTGGAAGTTCATGAAGATCCAAGTGTTCCAAACTGTCCTTCAAGAGGTCTTAATCCTAGATTACGTCCAGGTATGGTTTTAGCTATTGAACCAATGATTAATCTTGGAACTGCAGATGTAAAAACATTAAATGATGGCTGGACTGTTGTTACTTGTGATGGTAAAGTCAGTTGCCACGAAGAACATACTGTAGCCCTTTTTGAAGATCATACAGAAGTTCTTACAGATTTAAATTATAATAAATAAAAGAAACAGTTATTTATATAACAGTATTTTATTCCTTTTTTTGTTACCTTTTTCTTATAAATGTATTATTTTTTTTATAAGACATTATTTATTAGAGGTAATAAACGATGAAAAAGTGGACTAAATGTATTGTTGGCGTAGCAAGTGTAGCAGTTTTAGCATTTGCTTTAGTATCGCTGTCATGTGGTAAAACAAAGGTTTCAGGTTCAGCAGAAACAACTTTTGCAGGCGGAACTGCAGGAACTGCTTATGCTGAAACACCTAGAAATAATTATTCTCCAGAGCAGGCTCTTTCTATTGTAGAAGCTTTGCAAACATCTTTCCGTTATATAACAGATACAATGCTTCCTGCTGTTGTAGAGGTTGATGTTACTGAAACAAAAACTTATACAAATCCAATGCCAAGTTTTGGATGGCCTTTTGATGAATTATTGGGAAATGGTTCTGGAAGCAATAATTCAAAAGAATATGAATCTAAAGGTCTTGGTTCTGGGGTAATTGTACGTCGTTCCGGTAATATTCTTTATGTATTAACAAACAATCACGTTGCAGGGGCCGCATCAAAAATCTCTGTAAAATTAAACGATGGCCGTGAATTTGAAGGAAAACTTGTTGGTGCCGATTCCCGCATGGATATTGCCCTTGTTTCCTTTGAATCTGAAGATAAAGAAATTCCTGTTGCAAAGCTTGGTGATTCTGATGAAGTTAGAGCAGGTGATATTTGTCTTGCTTTTGGTGCTCCTCTTGGATACCGCCAGTCTGTAACTCAGGGTATTGTAAGTGCAGTTGAAAGAAATGAACCTGGAATGTCAAATATTAATGATTTTATTCAGACAGATGCAGCTATAAATCAGGGAAACTCAGGTGGACCTCTTGTTAATATTTATGGTGAAGTAATTGGTATTAATACATGGATTGCTTCACAGTCTGGTGGTTCCCAGGGACTTGGTTTTGCAATTCCAATTAATAATATTAAATCAACAATAGATTCTTTTATCAGTAAAGGAAAGGCAACTTACGGATGGATTGGTGTTTCTTTACTTGATGTTACAGACGACTTTAAGAAAGAACTTGGTGTTTCTGAAGCAGGAGCTTTTGCGGCTGAAGTATTTACTGATTCTCCTGCATATAAGGCTGGAATTAAACCTGGTGATTATATTATTGAATTGAATGGAAAATCTGTAAAAACAGTTAATCAGCTTATTCGTGACGTTGGAAGTCTTGAAGCTGGAAAAACAGCAAAATGTACTGTTATTCGTGGTGGTGAAAAAGTTTCTAATATTGTAATTAAAATTGAAGAAAGAGCAGAAGATGTTGATTCAAAGAATAACAAATTATGGCCAGGATTCATTGCAACTCCATTAACAGAGGATGTAAAAAAATCACTGAAGATTAATGACAAAAAGCTTGAAGGGGTTGTAATTTCTAATATCGAATCAAAATCACCAGCAGCAGCTTTAAGACTTCAGAATGGTGATATTATTACTGCTGTAAATGGTGTAAAGGTTCGTAATATTAAAGAATTTTACAAAGAACTTGCAGCCGCTAAAAATTCAATCAACTTTGATTTGTATAGCAATGGTGGAACAATAACAACTGGAACCTTTAAGTTCTAAAATTAAGAAGTAAAAGAATCTGGAAATATTGTTTTTTTTCTGTGAAAATTGGGGGAGCCTGATATTATAAAACAGGTTCCCCTATATTTTTTTAAATGAAATTAAAAGGTGTTGCCTGATATACGTAATAATTGAGCCAGTTTGAATAGAAAAGGTGGGCAGTTGCACGCCAGTAACTGGTTGGCATTATATTAACATTATTTGTAGGGAAGTAGTTTTTTGGCAGAGGAACTTTCATGCCCTTATTTATGTCCCTGTAATATTCTTCTGCTAAAGTTAGAGTGTCGTATTCCAAATGACCAGTCATGAAAATCTGGCGGTTATCTTTTGATTTTACAATTGTAACACCTGCTTCTGCTGATTCTGCAAGAATGCACAAATCTTTACATTTAAGAATATCTTCTTTTTTTAATGTGGTATGACGGGACTGGGGAATTGGGAATGTGTCATCAAAACCACGAAGTAATGGTTCTCCGGCTACACAGCGTTCATTCATAAAAATACCAGACATTTTGCTGGCTAAAGGATATTTTGGAACATTATAATAATGATATAAACCGGCAAAACTACCCCAGCAAAGAAAAAGTGTAGAAAATACATTTTCTTTTGCATAATCCATAATTTTGCAAAGTTCATCCCAGTAATCAACCTGTTCAAAATCCATTTGTTCAACAGGTGCACCAGTAATAATCATTCCATCGAATTTATGTTTATAAATCTCGCTGGAAGATATATAGAAGCGGTCAAGATAAGTTTCATCGGTATTCTTACTTGTATGATTTTCCATTCGTACAAGACTAATTTCAATTTGTAAAGGAGTATTACCTAAAAGGCGAAGCAATTGAGTTTCAGTAACTTCTTTTGTTGGCATAAGATTAACAATTGCAATTTTTAAAGGACGAATATCCTGTTGAGCAGCACGATTCTCTGTCATTACAAAGATGTTTTCTTTTTCGAGAATGCTACATGCTGGTAAATCTGATTGAATTTTTATAGGCATAAACAGATTATAGCAAAAATCAATTTTATTTGCTATAATTGTAGACATGTCAATGCAAAATGATCGCCGTGGTGCAATAAAAAGATTAAAGTTATTAACATATAATTCTAAAACACCTTTGGAAGTTTTCCGTTCAAAATTAGAAAATGAATTTAAAACTGTATTTTTGCCAAATAAAGTAGAGCGCACAGAATATAAATATGGAAATGTGGTTTGTGATGTTTTATCACCTGAAATTTATTCTTCCAATAGAATTATGATTTATTTACATGGAGGTTGTTTTTCTGGGGGTTCCAGAGCATCTTATAGAGATTTTTGTTCATCATTGGCTAGTAAATCCTACAGTAGAGTTGTAGTTCCAGAATATAGATTGGCTCCAGAATATCAGTATCCTTGTGCAGTGGAAGATGTTCAGTCTGTATTCAGAGCCGTTTTTACAGAAGAACAAATTGCCTGTTCATTAAATAGCGAGCCCGGAACTATTGTTTTGCCAGAAATCATTATTGCAGCTGATGGTTCTGCTGCTTCTTTAGCATGTTCCCTGCTCTTTAATTTGCGGGATAAATATAGAAATTGTATTAAGCATGTTGTTATGTTTTCACCTTGGCTGGATGTTTCTCCACAGTCAGAAATTTTAACTGCAAAAAAAGCCGTAGATGAAGTAATGAGTGCAGATGTTATTAGAAACAGTTGTTCCGGCTACACTTACGGGGCAAATACTGCAAATCCATCCTTATCACCATTGCTGGCGGATGATGATATGCTAAAAAATTTCCCACCAGTATTTATTCAGATGGGCGAAAAAGAAATCTTGCTTAATGACGCAAAGAAATTCTGTCAGAGATTAATTGATAATGGAAATGAGTGTACTTTAGATGTGTGGCCAAAAATGATGTATATGTTCCAAATGGCAGATAAACAGCTTTCTACATCTCATCTTGCATTAGACAAGGTTGGAAAAGTTGTAACAAATTATACAGCTGGAGAAAAGGCTATCGAAATCATAAATAAGCCTGTTCTTGAATATAGTCTTAGAGCTGAATCTTAATTAGTTTTAGTGGAAAAATAAATGGAATTATTATCACCTGCAGGAAATGTAGAAAAATTATCATATGCATATGCTTATGGCGCTGATGCGGCTTATATTGGATTAAAAAAATTTTCATTACGTGTAAAAGCTGATAATTTTTATGAAGATGAATATAAGCGGGTTATAGCACTTAAAGAACAATTCCCAGGAAAAAAACTTCATTGTGCTCTAAACATTATTTTTCATGATAATGAAATTGATGCCCTTAAACAAAATCTTGATTATTTCCGTCAGTATCCAATTGATGCCTTTATTGTTCAGGATATTGGAATTGTTCCACTTTTACAAAAAGAATTTCCTAATACACAGCTTCATTTAAGCACACAAGCTTCTTGTGTAAATAGCGAAGCCGTAAAAATGTATAAAAATATGGGATTTTCACGTATTGTTTTAGGTCGTGAAATTTCTTTAGATCAGATTAAGCGCATAAAAGATTCTGTGCCTGATATGGAATTGGAAGCCTTTGCTCATGGTGCAATGTGTATTGCATATGCAGGGCGATGTTTAATGAGTGCATATTTAACTGGGCGAAGTGCTCAAAGTGGATTTTGTAGTCATTCTTGCAGATGGGAATTTACTGCCGGTCAGAAACTTACTGATATTCAAGCTAAAGAAATTGCTACTTCTGGAGAATTGCTTTTAGAAGAACAACAGCGAAAAGGAGAATATTTTCCTGTTATTGAAGGGGATGATTTTACAGCAATTCTCTCTTCAAAAGATTTGCGCATGATTGATCACCTGGCTGATATGAAAGGGGCCGGAGTTGATTCATTAAAAATTGAAGGAAGAATGAAAAGCGTTTATTACGTTGCCATGGTTACTCGTGCTTACAGAAAAGCTCTTGATGCATTGGAGGGTAAACTTCCCTCTTGTGATGCGGCACCATTTATCCAAGAGTTAGAAAATGTTAGTCACCGGGAAAGTACAACCGGATTTTATTTTAACAAAACAGAAGCCGATAAAACTACAATTGGTGCATCAGACAGTAAATATTATCTTGCGGCACAAATGGGTAAAGAAATTGCTGGTGATGAGTTTGAAAAATTATATTCCCTGGGGCAAAAGGCTTATGAAAAATTTAAGACAGATTTAGAGCAAATGCATCCAAGTGCCAGAGAAGCCCGTTTAAAAGATCTTGAAATTCATACAGATAGAAAAATTGAAGCCTTTGAAAAAAAAGAAGGCTGGAAATTATATGAATGTACTGCTCTGAATAAAATAAATGCTAATACAGAAATAGAATTTATTTCTCCAGATTTTGTAAGCAAAAAAGCAATGCCTGGAGACTGGGAACTGATTAACCCTGAGACAGGAACAAAAGTAAACTGGGTTTGCGACAGCCATCCTTGCGTTATTTACACAAAATATGAATTGCCAGATTATTCATTACTTAGAGTTCTGGATCCTGATTATAGAGAAGGGTTTATAAGAGATACTGGCAGATAATAATTTCTGTAAAAGAATTGTTATTCATCCCAAGAAACGTTAATTGTTCGGGAATCTTTATGAGCATTTCTGTGATAGATAAGACAGTCAGCTCTGTGGATTTTAATTCCTTTTGTTAAAGTTACATAGCCTACAATTAAGTCTGGGTATTCTGGTTTACAGCACTGAGCAATTGTGTACAAAACATGCTTTTCACCGTCAATCAAAACATTTTTATGAATATGTTGAACCTGTTCTGGATTTACACCTGATTTAGGTCGTCGCTTTTTTTGATGTGGCAAGGGTTGTGCTGGTGTATTTTCTCCATCAGAAGGCTTACCTTGCAATGCTAAATTTTCGCTAAAGGTAGGGTCGTGGAGCATAAGCCAGGAATGAATCTTCTGGTGTGCTTTTGAAGTTTTTACCAGCTTTAATTGAGCTTCTGTTGGGTGAGAATTTGGATTTGTAATAACTTCAATAATTTGTGTATTTTCAAGTGGCTTATTCAGGGGGATTATTTTTCCATCTGCTTTAGCGGCAATCACTTTTTCACCAATGGCAGAGTGAATTGCATAGGCAAAATCCAATGCGGTAGCACCACAGGGTAACTGAATTACATCACCACGAGGTGTAAATACATAAATCTGATCTCCTAATAATTCATTTCTAAGCTTTAAAAAGCTTTTTTCATCAGTAAAATCGTTGTTTTTAAATTCCTGAAGTTTATTTATAATACTAAGTTGATCAGCCTGAATATAATCTTTGTTAGTTCCTTTTTTATAAAGCCAGTGACTTGCAATTCCATGTTCCGCCTGGTCGTGCATCTGGTAAGTTCTGATTTGAATTTCCAGAGGCTTATCCTGACACATTACTGTTGTGTGAAGAGACTGATATCCATTTGCTTTTGGCATAGCAATGTAATCTTTAAAACGACCATCTAATGGTTTCCAAAGTCCGTGAACAACGCCAATCAATGTATAACATTCTGCAGGGTTGTTGCAAAGAACTCTAAGAGCAAGCAAATCGTATAATTCACTTGCTTCTTTATTTCTTTTTCGCATTTTTTGGTAAATGGAATAAAAATGCTTTGCCCGGCTTTGAATTTCAACTTGAATACCAAGTTTTTCAGCCTGAGTTTTAATTGCATTTACTGCGGAAGAAAGATATTGTGAGCGTTCATCCTGTTTTTGAGCAACAATTGCCTTAATTTGTTGGAAAACAGCAGGATTTGTATATTTAAGACTTAAATCTTCAAATTCATTTTTTTCCGTTTGCATACCCATGCGGTCTGCTAAAGGTGCCCAAATTTCAACACCAGCTTCTGCAATCAGTTTTTGATAATCGTGGTCAAAATTCCGAAGGTTTCTGATTCTATCAAGACGGTCTGCCAATGTAATCAATATAATACGAACATCATCAGACATTGCAAAAAGCATTTTTCTAATTGCATCTGCTTGATGTAATCTTTTTGAGTTTAAGGGAAGATTGAAAATTTTATTTGCAGTAGAAATAATTTTGTATACTGGCTCACCAAAGTTTTCTTTTATTGCTTCAGGAGAAATGCCAACTTCTTCTGCGGTGTGTAAAATTGCACAAATAATGGAATCTTTATCCAGGTGATTTTGAGCCAGAATGTGAGCAACTCTTAGATGATGCAGGTAGTAAGGTTCACCAGAAATTCTGTTTTTTGTCTGGCATTTTTTTGTAAAATAGTTCCAGGCTTTTAGAATATCTTTTTTTTCATCATCAGAAAAATAATTATTTAATTCAAAGAATTCGTTAATCAGTTGATCTGGATTATTAAAATCTGATTTAAAAACAGAATTTTTACTCATTAACTTCTCCTTTGATTTTTATTTATTGTAATAAATTTATCACTTTTTAGGAAAAATTTATAGTAAAAAAGTCTAAAATTGTAAGAAAAATTATTGACATAAGTTCTGATAATTTGTATATTATGAACACTCATTCCCCGATTGTGTAATGGTAGCACTTCAGATTCTGGTTCTGACTGTGGGGGTTCGAATCCTCCTTGGGGAACTAAAGGCTGAATCTTTTTTGATTCAGCTTTTTTTTTGCATGGTCCTTTCGAATATCGGTTTAGTTCGCGGCCCTCTCAAGGCTGAAAGACGGGTTCGATTCCCGTAAGGACCGTATGGTTTTAAAAAAAGGCGCTCGTTTTTTAGAGCGCCTTTTTTTTACGGTAAAATTATTATTGCTTTTTATCAAAGTAGACTTTATTATTTAAATTAATCCTTATTGAGAAACTATTTATATGAATTATAACGATAATAAAACATCTTTTGATAAACTTGTTGCAGGATTAAGTGCCCAAGATAGAACTGCAATGCTTGAAAGAATTAACAAGTCTACAGTTCAGAATATCCAGATAATCAATCCAGAGCAGCATAAGGATAATTTTCAGTCATTAAAAATCAGATTAAATAATGAATCTTTTTTTTATAAAATCATTCTCTATATTCGTTCCTTGTTTCAGAAAAATCCACAGGAAAAAATTTATAATGATGATTTAATTGCGGATTTGGCACGGAAAATAAATCGTAATCATCCGGGAATTGTAAATCATAAAATTAAATCTTTGGATTATTTGTTTTATGAACGCCTTGTTGCATTAAAGGAAATGGCTGATTTTTTCAGACCTTATTTTAGTTTTGTAAATGAAAATCCTGGAGATTTTTATGTTTTTTTAAGTTCTTTCGTTGCTCCAGAAATTGCAGAGACTATTAATTCAAAGGCGGACCCTTTTTCTTTACCATTTACAAAAGAAGCTACGTCGGAGACTCGAGCTGAATTGGTTCGTAGTTTGGATTCTGTTTTAAAAGATATTAATCCTTCTTCTAAAGCCAATTTATACTCATCGATTGTTGCTTGTAATTGGTTAAATAATTTTGTTTCTTTGCCATATCTTCATTTTCTTGCCCAGTTTACAAATGTGGCTGGTACTAATTATACAGCTCCATATAAAAGTGTAATTACAGATTTTAATGAGGTAGCTTCTGTTTATGAAAAATGTACCGTAGTTCCAATAGAAGTTTTTGAAGCTTTATATCTTTTTTCACAAAGGAAAAATCTTAATGACAACGTGCAGGATAAAGATATTGAACGTGCTACCAGGGAGTTTTTAGGTAAGGCTAATACATCAATGACAGCAATACAGTCTTTTATTTCTGAAATGGCAATTCCTCGTTTAGGTAGAGTAATTTCTGGAAATTATGATTGGGAAGCAGGACCAATGGAAGGTGCAGAAGGTTGGTTTCCTTTATTTAGAGCTCAATGGCGCAAAATCCTTGATATCAGATGGAATGAATGGACAAGAGAAAAGAAAATAGAGGGGCTTGGAGAACAATTACGTGAAGATTTTGAATTGTCAGAATTTCCCGTTATGCCATTTAGACCCTGGAGAAATTTGTGGATGCCAGTTTCCTTTTCTTGTGAATTGACAGGAGGTTTTTTGGCCTGGTTTGCTCAGGAGAAATATGATGAATTAATTATGCCATTAAATCTTGTTGCCATGGAAGGTATTTTTCTTAAAAGTGAAAACCGTACAGAATACTCAGAGGCATTAAATTGTTTTTCAACAGCAATTAATAATATGCAGACATTAATAGCAAAACTTTCTCCAAGTGGAAATTATGGACATGTGTTCCAGGATTTTGCAGAGAATAAACTTCATACTATGCAGGTTCAAAATCAGATTAATGCCATGATGGCTGACACAGAAGGTATTATTTATGATGCAATCAAAAATTTTGGAAGAGGTGCTCGTTCTATAGAGGCTATTTTTCACGGAATTTTTGATGAAACAAAAGATGGGGTTCATGAAGGATTGCAGAATCTTACAACTATTCGTGGTCGTGAAAATTCCAACTTTAGAAGTCAGTTACAATCTATAAGACAAACTATTAAAAAAGCATTGTTCTATATTTCTGAATTAGAACCAATTGATTCTGTATCCTGATTTCATTATATATTTATCTGTATGAATTATTTTTCAATAAAAAATTGTACTCAATCCTACGCAACTTTTTCGTTTATGAGTAATGGAAGGATTGTTGAAAATGCTCCAGTTTGTGGATTAACTTTAAAGAAAGCTGGAAGTATGCGTTTTAGATGGAATGAAAAAAATCCTCTTCGGGATAAAGCTTTAAAAGAGATTTCACAGCAGGTTAGTGGTCTTTCTTCTATAGAGATTGCCCCTGTAGAATTAATCCATTCTCAGTTGGTGTTCAAGGCTGATTCAGAAAAAGATGTCCATAATTTACAAGGGGATGGTATTATTTCTAATCAGAAAAATTTTATGCCAGTGGTGACTGTGGCAGACTGTATGCCTTTGTATATTTATGATAAAAAAACTGGTGCTTATGGAATTGTCCATTCAGGATGGAAAGGAACGGGAATTTGTGTCAAAGCTATTAACCAAATGAAAAATGAGTATGGTACAAATATTGAAGATGTTTGCGTGATTCTTGGACCTCACATTCGCAATTGTTGTTACATTGTTAATGAAGAGCGAGCTGAATATTTTTCGCGAAACTTTTCTGCTGCAAGTGTTAGCAAGCTGGAAGAGGGAGGTAAATGTTATTGCGGGGGACGGGGTTTGAAAATTGATTGGGATAATGGTGAAGGCCAGCTTTATAGATTATCTCTTGAAGAAGCAAACCTTGCTGACCTAAAAAAAACAGGAATCCCTTCCGAGAACATTACCATTTGTCAGGATTGTACCTGTTGTAATCTGGTGTTCGGTTCAAACAGAAGGGAAACTGCAGAGGGAACAGCTTTTACTGTGCAGGCTGCATGGATTTTGGGGTAAATTCATCTAACAAAGCGTTTGCCTGTTCAATTTCTTCTAAACCTAAATCCATATCTACATCACTTGGAAGCCATGGATATTTCTCTCTAAGAGAATTAACCGTCTGTCTTGCATTATCAGTTTCTGCAAGAGAATTAAAATAATCCTGTTTAAATTGCTCATTATCAATTTCCATAGGAGTTTCTTCCAGATTGAAGTTTGTGATTCTCCATCTGTCTTTTACAAAGGTAAGTTCAACTGAACCTTTTAAATGGGAAATTGTAAGTTCACCATCTGCTCCCTCTGTAAAAATCAGGTTATATTCAACAGAGTGATTTACAACATCTTTGTCATGAACTTCTTTGTTATTATCAAATTTGATTGCAGGTGGATTATCTAATCTTTGTGCAATGTCTGTATCAATTTCTTCTGGTTTACCATCAATAATAAGTCCTGTTACACCATAAACAGTAGCTTTTGAATAACCAGATTCATTTGCAGCTTCCAATGCCCAGCGTCCTGGAGAAAGATAGCCTTTGCTGTTTGAATATTGCTGCTGCATTTTTCCTACAACATAAATATTGCTTACAATATCATTGTAGCTACTTGTGTTTCCGCCTTTTGTGAATATATCAAGCATTACAGAATCTTTAATATTTACAGCTTTGTAATAGCCTTCTATTGTTTCAACAGAAGTTAAGCCTTTAGATGTGTAGTTTTCCAAACTTGATTTGATTGTAGCGCGTATAACTAAGGCTGCAACAAATACACCAAGTACTGCACATATAATGGCAGTCTTATTTCGTCTGATTTTTCTCTTTAGGGCGATTTGTGAGTCTTGTTTTTTAAGGAAAGCAGCATTTTTTTCATTAAATTCTTCCTGACTCATGGCATATTTTTCTGGATTTTTAGAAAACTCAAAAAGCTCTTCTAAAGGAAAATCTGCAGTTGGAGTTAAATCTTCGCTGGATTTTCCCTTTTTCTTTTTCCCTGGAATATTTACCAGATTTGCATTTAATTTAAGACCTTTATTAATATTGATAGCAAGTTTGCTATTAAGATTTTTGCAGCAATAATCAACAGGAAGAAATTTTGAATCTAAGAAGTCAGCATTTCTTTCAAGTTGATTAATTGCCGGGTAAGGCATTTTACCAGAAACCATTCTGTAGGCAATTACAGAACGCATAAAACACATTCCAGGTAAATCATAAATTGTTGAATTTAACCAATGGGCATGAAGAGATGAATAATCCTGTTCTGGAAGTCCCCCTACAGAATATTTGAATAAATCTTCAGGTAAGAATAAAACAGATGTTTCTGCGGCTGTAATGTCAACAAGAATACCACCAGCACCAATAAGTGGAATTGTTATATTTTCCTGTGCGGCCTGGGTAATAATGGAACAAACTGCATATCCTGCTGCAAAAAAATCCTTTGTTTCTGATAATTCAAGCAAAGTTTTAGCTTTATTTGATAAAGGATTTTCTCCACAGTAAAAAACCAGTCTGTTTTTGTTTCCTTCAACATCAAAAGATTTAATATCAGAAAAAGTCCAATCTGCAAAAGTCCAGTCCATTATTCCTTCAGAATTGTTTTTTGCTTTTGCAAGAAGTCCTTTTTGTGTAACAACTGCATCATAATTTGTTTTGCTAAAACTAAGTTCTTCCATTCTGGAATTTAATCTGATTTCTTTATTTTCAATTGTTACCATCATCTTCACACCTCAAATTAAGAAATTTAGCGTCCTGTTGCACTGTAAAGATAATCAAAATAATCCATGTCAGTGCTGTAGGTTGCATTGTAATCTTTCAAAGTTTTTTTGTAAGATTCCATGCTTTTCCAGAATGTATAGAATTCAGGGTCTTTGTTGTATGCTTCTGCATAAATTTTAGCCGCTTCAGCATCTGCGTTACCTTTGATTTCTTCGGCTTTACGATATGCTTCAGATTCAATTGTACGTTTGTCGTTTTCAAGTTTACCAAGGAGTTCAGCTTTTTTTCCTTCACCCTGTGAGCGATAGTGCTGTGCTTCCTGATTACGATCTTTTATCATTCTGTTGTAAACAGATTCTGTAAGTGCATCAGTATATTTAATCTGGCGAGGAACAATATCAATAATTTCAATGCCATAATCTTCGCAGGTTTTATTTGCTACTGCCAGCATTTGACGACACAATTCATTACGTCCCTTTGTTACAGATTCATATTCTAATCTACTAGAAATATAAGAATCATCATTTCCATCATTTTCATTACTAGCTTCAACTTCATTAATAATGTTAGATGAACGAACAATTTCGCTTAATTTATTTTGTGTAATGATTGTTTTACAAGAAGAGTCGATTACATCACTAAGTCTGTTGTATCCATATTCAAGTTTCTGGAACTTATGATAGAATTTCTGAGGATCTGTAATTCTCCAGCGAGATGTTATATCAACAATAATCAGAAGTGCTTCTTCTGTTTGAATTTCCTGTGTATCCCCATCCAAAGATAATATTTTTTTTGGATATGTTGTTACTTTGTCTAAGAATGGAACTTTGAAATAAAGACCAGCTTCTGTGTGAGTAGCCACAATCGTTTTTAAACGGGAGATAACAACCTGTTCGCCTTCATTTACGATATAAAATGGCTTTGCAATAATTGCAAAAATTACCAGTAAAATAATAACTACTAAAAAGCTAATGAGTTTTTTGATTTTTCCTGCCATATTAGTTTTTACCTCCATTCAAGTCTTTAATTGGTAAAATATTTTTCAATTCAGAATCAATAAGTTCTGGTTTAACATTTGCACCAAAAATTTCTTCCATTGTTTCAAGATAGATACGTTCGCGAGTTACCTTTGGTGAACGACGATATTCATCATAAACCGCATTGAATTTTGCAACATCACCTTTTGCCCGGTTGATTCGTTCTGCAGCATAACCTTCTGCAATCTGAATCTGACGATCACTTTCACCCTGAGCCTTTGGAATTTCTGTATTGTAGGCTTCTTTTCCTTCGTTAATGTAGCGGTCTTTATCCTGAATTGCTTTGTTTACATCTTCAAAAGCTTCCTGAACAACATCTGGTGCAACAATGTTCTGAAGCTGAACATCTGTAACTTTAATACCAAGCTGCAATCTGTCAAAGTTTTCATTCATCATTTTGATTGCTTCTTCACGAATTGGTGTACGAGCTTTTCCAATTACATCAAGAATTGCCCGATCTCCAATCAGTGTATTAATTACAGAGCGGGAAACATCATCAATTGTAGATTCTCTTTCCTGTACACTAAATAACCAGTTTTTTGGATCTACAATCTGATAGTGAATTGCCCATTCAACATTAATAAGGTTTAAATCACCAGTAAGCATTGTAGACTCTTCTGTAATATTATTTCTGTATTCGTTGCTACGACCAGACTTTACTGTTCTAAAACCATATTGCTTAGAAAGAAGAGAAGTAACAGGAACGTTATAATTTTTTTCAATTCCAAAAGGAAGTTTTAAATGAACACCAGAATTTACAGTATCAACATATTTTCCAAAGCGAGTTATAACTGCCTGTTCTGTTTCATCAACAATATAAAATCCAGATAAAACTCCTGCGGCAATAATTGCAAGAACTATAAGTAATACAATGGATTTTCCTTTAAGTTTTCTGACTTTTTTGATTTTTTGTTCTTCAGCCATGATAGTCTCCTGTATTCATAAAAAAATAAGAATAATGAGTTAAAGATATAAAAATCTGTTCAAAAAAACAACAAGAAAATTCAAATGTAGGGTATAATAAAGAAGGGAGAAGGAATATTTATGGAAGAAAATCAGAAAAATCATACAGAAAAAAGAAATTGTAAAACAAAAAAAACAAAGGAAGAAAAAGCTCGGGATAGAGAAAATTATAGAAGAAGAAAAAGACAGAATAGAATTGATTACAAAGAATTGCATTCACCTTTTCAACGTTTTCTTACAAAAATTATAATAATTCTTGTTTTGATTTGCATGCTTGTTGGTATGGGTTATTTTGGTTTTAAGAAAGGGTCAGAAGTAACTGTAACAAAAAGTTATGCCATGGTAAAAGAATCTCTTACATACTGGCAGGAATTTGTTACCTTAAAGTATAGATATAGCGATATAGTATCAGTTAAAAAAGAAAAATATTTTTCTGCTAGTTATACTTTAGTTAAATATACAGGGATTATAAGGGCCGGAATTCCAGATATAACAAAATGCGAAATTACAGTGTCCCCTGATCAAAAATGTTTAACCATAAAACTCCCTCCAGCAGAAATTCTGGGAAATGAAATTGAAAGCCAGGAAGTTTTTGATGAAAGACACAGCATTTTTGTTCCACTAACAATGGGCGAAATTTTCACAGAAATAGAAAATTCAAAAGATATAGCTTTGGAAGAAATACTACAGGAAGGCATTTTAACAGAAGCCCGGGCCCACGCCGCCAAAATACTGGAACAAGTATTCCACACTGCAGGTTTCGAAGTGGTAGAGATATTGTAGGTTTAAATTAAAGAAAAATAACAAACAAACTTCCCACAGCGTCTTAGAGTAAAAGTACTACCGCTACAACGTGCCTACGAAGCTGCTCGCTGAAGCTGTTTGGAAGTTATCCATCTCGCTGCGCTCGTCAGCTTCA
>JAHAZJ010000089.1 GCA_018385315.1 Treponema sp.
AGAATGAGAATGGCTAAATCAATAGCCAACGAAAGAATTTCGTATAAAGTCATTCCGCAAAGCCTCCCTAAATCAAATTCCAGCATAAACTGGTTGAGTTCGGGAGCCGCCGCCATAGAATCAGGCACTTCCAAAATTAGTATAGTGTATATCTTTTATTTTGTATAGGTGTATGTAAAAATGTCACAGTATCAGTCATTTTTTTATAAGTGGGGCTGGAACTGCGGAATTCAGATTCTTGTTGAGTATAAGGATATTTAGCAGGCTGGAGAAAAAAACGGGCACCAAAAAATTGACTGGCGTGCAAGCCTTGCAACAGATGAACAGAGTGAACTTTTTGACAAACTTAAGGATTTTGCCGAAGAACTGTTCAGTGAATATCAAAAAATCTGTTCAAAATTTTTCACGCAATTATGAACAAGAGACAGGCAACATTAAAGAATTGCTCGGCTTTACGAAAATCCACAAATTAAAATTTTGTTATTTTTATAAATTAAGGAAATTCTTATTATTCTTCTCTTTATAGATAAGGATTTCTTGTTTATAATTGATACATTATTATTTTAAAAACTATCAAAACGGAAAGAGTTTAATTTATCTAGTTTAAGGAAATCATAATGTCTAAGAAATTAAAGAAAAACTTTAAAGTAAACTTTTTGATGAATGTTGCAGGTGGAATTCAGGTAAAAAAATTGAACAAAGCTGCAAAAGACTGTGAAAAAGCACAGTATGAAACTCTACGTGCAATTCTTGAATATGCAAAAGATACAGAATATGGTAAGGCTCATAATTATGCAGAAATTTTAAAAGCAACATCACCAAAGGAATTGCAGGAATTATGGGAAAAAAATCAGCCGGCAATTCAATATGAAGATATTCGCCCATTGGTTGAACGTCATAAAAATGGTGAAGAAAACATTCTTTTCCCAGGAAGACCAATGATGTATGCCACAACCTCTGGTACAACAAAAGAACCAAAATGGATTCCAATTACAAATGAATACTATCGGAACGTTTATGCTAAAATGTCTAGATTATGGTTGTGGACATTCATTCATCACAGACCAAAGGTATTTGGTGGAAAGTGTACATCAATTGTAGGAAAATCGGTTGAAGGTTCAGCTCCTGATGGAACAGTGTATGGTTCAGTTTCTGGTGTTACTCGTCGCGATTGTCCAAAATTCACTCACGATTTGTATAATGAACCAGATGAAATATATTCTATAGCAGATTACAAAGCTCGTTACTATTGTATTATGCGTACAGGTATTGAAAACGATACAACACTTCTTATAACTGCAAACCCTTCTACAATCGTAGAAATGCAGAATAATGTAAACGAATTCTATGATGATTATGTAAAGGATATTGAAACCGGTACATTAAACGCAAATCTTAATATTGAGCCAGAAATTCGCAAAGTACTTGAAGCTCGTTATAAGCCAAATCCAGAACGTGCAGCAGAGCTTCGTGCTCTTAAAGAAAAATATGGAACAGTTCTTCCAAAGCACTACTGGCCAAACATGCAGGTTTTTACTACATGGAAATGTGGTAACACAAAAGTTTATCTTGAAAAAATCAAGGATTCTTTCCCAGAAAACACATTGCATCAGGAATTTGGATATTTTGCTTCTGAATGTCGTGCAGGTCTTGTAATGAACGGAAAGAACGATACAGTTCTTTTCCCACATATGCATTATTTTGAATTTGTTCCAGAAGAGGATCTTGATAATCCAAATAAAAAATTCCTTCGTCTTTGTGAATTGGAAAAAGGAAAGAGATATTCTATCTTTGTAACTACATTTGCAGGTCTCTATCGTTATGATATGAATGATCTTATAGAAGTTACTGGTTTCTATGGTACTATTCCTACTATTCAGCTTGTGCAGAAAATCAATGGTATTATTACAATGACTGGTGAAAAACTTCATGAACGCCAGTTTATTGAGGCTGTTCATGATGCAGAAAAATCTGAAAATAACTCACTTAAATTCTTTGTAGGATTTGCTGAACTTGAATCTTCTACATATCACTTCTATTTTGAATTTGCAGATCAGAATGCTACTCAGGAAATTGCAGATAAATTTGCTGCTGTAGTAGATAAAAATCTTAAAGAGATAAATATAGAATATGCTGCAAAACGTGATTCATTCCGTGTAAAAGAGCCTGTTGCTCATATGTTGCAGAAAGAATCTTTTGAAACATACAAAGCTCGCTGTATTGATATGGGTGCCCGTGATGGTCAGTTCAAATTGAATCTTTTGATGCAGGATGAAAAACGCCACGCAATGTTCAAAGATTTGATTAAAAAATAGTTTTCAATATGGATTTACTTGAAAATATAAGTGCTGTCATTTTTGATTTTGACGGCACTTTTTATGATAATCAGGGTATTGGCAAAGATTTAGTTTTATCTCATCCCTTTAATCTTTTGCGTATAAAATCTGAAAGAGATGTTCGTAAAAGTTTAAAAAATCAATTTTTTGGTTCGAAAGAAGAGTACATGAAAGAATATTCAAAAAGACTTTCCTTAAAAACAACGCTTTCTGAATCAAAAGCTGAAAAATGGTATGAAGAAAAATATTTGAAATGGTTAACTACTTCTATTAGCAAGAAAAAAGCATATGAAAATGTAGAAAAGGTGCTGCTTGCTCTTAAAAGCAAGGGAATTAAAACTGCAATTTATAGTGATTATCCTGTTTTAAAAGAAAGAATGTCAGTTTTACATTTAGATTCTAGTATTCCTGACTATATTTTTGATGCAGAAAGTCTTGGTGGTCAAAAACCTGCTAAACCTTTAATGGACAAGATTCTTAAAGAAATAAATGCTTCTCCAGAAAAAGTGCTTGTGGTTGGAGACAGAGCCGATACTGATGGACAAAGTGCTTTTTGTTCAGGTGCAAAGTTTGTGCAGATAAGAGGGTATAAAACAAAAAATGCACCTCAGCCAGAAGGTTATCCTTTAATGGACTGGGATGCATTTGTAAAAGAGATATTATAAGTCACTAACAGGCTGCCACATATTTTGTTCAATACCTGCCATTTTTACCATTTGAGCATGGCATTCTTCGCAAAGTAAGCGGCAACATTCTTTTCTGCCTAAGTCTTTGTATTTTGCAGGTGCTACAGGTTCTCCTACTGTTAATGTGATTAATGGCTGCTTCGGATTAATAAGTTTACGGAGGCCTGTTGGTTTTCTGTATGAAATTACCATTGGAATTATTGGTAAATCATATTTATAACTAAAAGTAAAAGCACCCTTCTTGAATGGACGAATTGGCTGGTAAAAATCCCATCTGCAGCTTTCTGGAAAAACATGTATCCATTTCTTTTTGCTGTGTAATTCATCAAAAGCCTGATTAAAGCTTTTTAATGCAGAAATAGTTTCTGGAATTGGAATTCCACCAGCTCCTCTAACAAGCTTTGCATCAGCACCTTTTACTTGCAAGCCACGGGCAGGAAACCACATTCTTCTGAATTTTACGGCTTGTAAAACTGCAAGGTAATCCCATCTGTATACATGGTTCGAAATTGTGATAGCTCCGTTTTTAAACATTTTTTTGTTTTTGCGAATATTTTTCTTGCCTTTAATTTTTAATCCATAACGTAAAATATTTAAAGGAAATACAAGACAGAAAATTCCCATATAAACTAAAAAATTACCAAGCCGGGCTTTAGGAGATTTGTCTAAAAATGGATAGTTATGCTCCAAATCTACATCGTGAAGGATTGGTGGGTTAAGCATTGGCTGGTCTGGTATAGCAGGGAATTGATCTAATGGTACAGGAATAAAGGTACCTTCTGTAACTATGTGGTTATTCATATATTATATGGTATACAATGTATAAATTCTTGTAAAGGATTTTTATTTTAAATATAATTAGATTTTGTCTGGAGCTTTTTATATGAAAAAAATTATTTCATTTATTGCAGCTTTATTACTTGCATCAGCTGCATTTTGTCAGAATATTACTTTCGAAAAAGTATGTAATCAGTTGGCCAAAAATTCTATTACAAAAGGCGACTTTCAGCAGATTAAAACAATGAATTCTGCAAAAGGAAAGCGTGAATTAAAATCCAATGGAGAGTTCATCTTATATCTTGATGGCATAATGTGGAAAACTCTTAAACCATTCCCTTCTACAATGATTGTAGGTGTTGATTATGTAGTACAAATTGCTGGTAATGGTACAAAGACAGTAAAAGATACATCTGAGAATCAAACATTTTCAAATGTGGCTGCAACTGTTGTTGCTGTTTTTTCTAATGATTTTACTCAGATTCAGAAGAATTTTTCTGTAACATTTACAACAGAAGGAAAAGATAGTTGGAAAGCGGTACTTGTACCAAAGGATAAAACAATTGCTTCTGTAATGTCTTCTATCACATTAAAAGGAACTTACGGGGCATCATCTGCATCTTTAGAATCAATAATAATGAGTGAAGGTTCAGATAATTCTACAACATATATTTTTACAAATCAGAATTATCCAAAGGAGTTGACAAAGGATGAAAAGTCTTACTTCCTTTCTAAGTAAACTTTCCAACAAGCATTTTTTAGGACTTTGGCTTGTTTATCACTTAGGTTTACTTGCATTTTTCTTATGTGTATTGCTGGTAAAACCTGGCAAAATTCAGATTGATGCAGATTTATTTAATATGTTTCCTCGTTCATTTCAAGAAGAGGGAATTAGAAATGCCGATGAAAAACTGACTGAAATTGTTGGTCAGAACATTTTTATTCTTGTTGAAAATGATGAATTTGAATCGGCAAAAAATACTGCAACAGAAATATATGAAAAACTTGCAGACAGTGAATTTTTTAATTCCGTATCATTTTATTCTGGATTAGATGATATTTCAGAAGTAATCGATTTTCTTTACGAATATCGTTGGAATCTTCTTACACCACAGCAAATTGATATGATAAATGCCCCTGGTGGTGAATATGAGTTTGCCCAGCAAGCTTTAATGCAGGCTTATAGTCCATTTAATATGCTTCCTCTTGATAATCTTGATACAGATCCTTTTATGCTTACAGAAAATCATGTTAATAACTTTCTTTCTTCTGTTCAAAAATCAGGTACTGCCTTAACGGTAAAAGATAATGTACTGGCTGGTAATATAAATGGAAAATGGTATGTAATGATTCGTGGTATTCTTAATAAAAAGGGTGCTGCGGTTGCAAGTAAATCAAATGGAATTTCTATGATATATGATACTTGTGCTCCTTATGAAAAAGACGGTACAAGAATCATTTATTCTGGAACACCATTTAACAGTCACGAAAATAGTAATGCTGCTACAAAAGAAATCACAATAATTACAACTATTTCCATGCTGGTAGTTGTGATTATTCTTCTTCTTGTATTTAAAAATCCTGTTCCTTTATGTTTTAGTGTTGGATCAATTCTTGTTTCCATACTTACTGCTGTAGTAACAACTCTTGCTGTATTTAATAAAATGCATATTTTGACTTTAGTCTTTGGAACTTCATTAATAGGTTCTTGTATAGATTATAGTCTTCACTATTTTACTCAATGGGCGGGAAATCCAGAATTAAAATCTGGTAGAGAAATAAGAAATCATTTGCTTTCAAGTCTTTCTATGGCAATTGTTTCTTCAAGCCTTTGTTTTGCAATACTTCTGTTTGCTCCATTTAATATGCTTAAACAGATGTCATTGTTTTCTTTGTCTGGATTGCTTAGTAGTTTCCTTACTACCCTGGCAATTTTCCCATTTATTCCTCTGCCAAAGGGAAACAGAAAAATTAATCTTTCTGTTATTCTTAAGGAAAGCAAGAATAAACAGAAAAAAAAGATTGTTGGTAGAATTGTAGTTACATCAATGTTCGTTTTTTCAATTCTTTCTATTTTAATTTTATATAAAAGAATTGGTATTCATAATGATGTAAGTAAGCTTTACACAATGGAAGGTCGCATTCTTGATGATAAGATGCTTTCTGTAGAAATTACAAAATATAATCCTACAGGATGGTTTATTGTTAGAGGGGATACTGAAGAAGATGCTTTAAATAATGAAATTACCCTTTGTAATCGTCTTAGAGAAGTGATTAGTGATGATATAGGTTTTATAAGTACAAGTGGGTTTATTCCAACTTTGGAGCAGCAGAAAAAGTCTAGAAATGCAGCTAAAAAATTGATGAATGTTGCTTATGAACAGTATGAAGCTTTAGGATTTGAAGGCGGATATGCACAAGATTTACTGGATGATTTTGAAACTGATGAAAAATACATTTCTTTGGAAAATGGTTCAGTTCCAGATTTTATAATGAATACAATCAATTCTGCATGGATTGGTAAAATGGACAATAAATATTATACCGTTGTAATGCCAAATATTATCAATGATGTAGAACAAATGAGAGCCCTGGCAAATGAAAATGATTCAGTATTTTTTGTAAGTAAGATTGCAGATATGGGAGCGGATTTAGACAAACTTACTAAAATGATTCTTTTGTTCTTTGCTGGAGCCTATGTTGTAATGTTTATTCTTTTGCGATTGTTCTATACAACAAAGCAATCTTTAAAAATTATTTCTGCTCCATTATTAATCATTTTAATGAATGCAGCATTCTTTGCTATTACAAAAACAGATATGGAATTCTTTGCAGTTACAGGTCTTATCCTTGTATTTGGATTAGGTCTTGATTACATCATTTATATGATAGAAAACGAAAAACCTAAAGAAGGAAATCAGTCTAAGACGCTGGAACCATTTGCAACTATGCTTTCTTTTATTACTACTGTAATTGGTTTTGGTGCATTGGCATTAAGTTCATTTCAACCTGTTCATTTAATGGGACTTGCAATTTTTATTGGTCTTTCAACAGCCTATTTAAGTTCCTGGTTCTATGATAGAAGTATGTAAGAGGATGTATATGAAAAAACAAATTTTTTTAGCTTTAATACTTTGTTCATTTTTTTGTATTTCCTGTGTTTCAGTAAAAAAAATTAATGGACTGGATAAAGTTTATGTAACAAACACTAAACAAATAAATATTCTTCCTCCATCAGAAATTGAACAACCAATTGATGAAGTAATGTTGCTTACTGCAGATATGGGAAATCAGATTTTTACAACTCCTGTTTATGTTTCTGCAGATGATGAGGGCATTTATATGACAATACTTACAGATTTTGGTATTGAAATTGGTTCTATATGGTATGATGGCTTCTCTGCAAATATGGATTGCTCAATATTTCCTGAAAAATTGAAGGCTGTTTATTTGATTAATGAATTTCAAAATGCCTACTATAAATCCCAATCATTAAAACAAAATCTGGAAGCTTCTAAACTTATTTTTGAAGAATCAAAAAAAGATGATACAATGGTAAGAACAATTAAATCAGAAAATAAAATAATAGAAGACATTGTAATTTCAGAAAGTTCTGTGGTGATTTCTAATTATTTACGGGGCTATAAAATTACCTTGTTAAAAAGCGAGTAGAAATCATATATGGCATTAAACCCAGAAATAAAAAAGGTTTTGGTTTTAGGACCAGTTAATTCGTTACATAGTAGTCGTGATAAGTATACTGCGGCTTGTTTTGAAGCTTGCAAAGCATTAAAAGAGCAAGGTTTGCATGTTGTTCTTTTGTTTGCAAATGAAAATTTTCAGCTTGCAGATAATTCTATTGCCGATGCAGTATACTCCGAACCATATTGTCTGGAGTCTTTTGAAAAAATTGTTGATAAAGAAAAGCCTGATATTGTTTTACCTGTTTGTGGTGGTAAAAAGGCTCTTTCTCTTGTGGAAGAAGCCGGTGAAAAAGGTGTTTTGTCAGAAAAACAGGTTTCTTCACCTTGGATTCCTTGGGAAAATATAAAAAATATATGTGACCATCAGTCCTTTAAGGACACTCTTCTTAAGATTAGTGAACCAGTAATTCCTTCAAAAATGGTTGCTACAGCAGAACAGGCAGTTTCGTATGCAGAAAGTGCAATTGGATATCCTGTGCTGGTAAAGCCTGTTATAGAAAATGGAAAAGCAGAAAGTTCAATTGCATTAACAAGAGATGACCTGCTAGTTATTGCAGAAGAAAAACTAAAAGAGTCAACGTCATCACAAATTGTAATAGAAAAATCTATTTCAGGATGGAAACAGATACTTTTTTCTATAATGCGAGACCGAGATGGAATTACGGCAACTATTAGTTCTGTTGAAAGTCTGGAGCCAGTTGAAAATCAGAATTACAAATCAGTTTTAATATGCCCTGCAACATCAATTTCGAATCTTGAAAACGCAATGTTGGAAAATGGTGCTAAAAAAATTGTTAATGCTTTGAATTTGTGTGGTGAATGTATTATTACTTTTGCACTAAAACCTAATTCAAAGGAATATGTTGTATTAGATGTTAATCCTACTCTGAATCATTGTGCAACATTTTGTTCTAAAGCAGTGGATTATCCTGTAGCAAAAAACAGTGTTCTTCTTTCATGTGGATACACAATTCCAGAATTAAATGTTCAAAATGAAAATGGAAGTTATTCTATACCTGTTCAAAAGCAGATTGCATTAGAATTAAATCTTGCAACTTCAGTAATGTCCATTGGTTCAACTTTTGAAGAAGCCTTAATGAAGGCCTGTCAGTCTAAAGTGTGCAATAATCTTGGATTAAGAAGTAAAAATCTGGAATTTGAAAGTAGTGAGGAAATCCGAAATAGAGTTGCTACTCCTTCCGTAGACAGAATTTTTGCAGTTTATGAAGCTATAAGAAGAAATATTTTAACCCATGAAGAAATATATCGCAGTGTGAGAATCGACTGGTGCTATCTGGATAAGCTTCAGAACATTGCAGATTTAGAACGAAAATTGGATGATGTTAGAAAAGGCATCTCCTTACTTACTTTTGATTTGTATGAAAGTGCAAAAATAATGGGTTTTAGTGATGATTTGATTCAGGCAATAACTGGAATATCTGTTCCAGGAGCAAACGGCGTTATATCAATGGTGGATGCTGTAAAAGATATGGTTTCTAACCGAAAACTTGCTCATCTTTTTTGCGGATATAATTTTATTTCAAAAAGGAAAGGACCAAAATCTCAGATTTTTCATAGTGTTTATCAGGGTGAAACTGTCTCTTTGTTTGAAAGTAATGAAAATCAGAATGCACAAAAACGTATTTTAATAGTTTGTGGCAATGCAGATAGTTATGAATACGATGCTAATGTTATAAAAGCTATTAAATATTTTAAAAGTAAGGGATTTTTTGTTTCCGTAATTAATAATTGTCCTTTTACAGTTTCTAGTTCTCCAATTTTAGCTGATAGAGTTTATTTAGAGAGTGTTACTGCTGAAAATATCATGAATATTGTGGTAAATGAAAAACCAGAATCAGTTTGTCTTTATTTTGCAGGAGAAAGTGCCTTAGAGCTGGGTGGATTTTTGGAGCAGCAGGGCATAAGACTTTTAGGGTATAATATTGCTGGAAAAAAAATAGGGGATAATCTTTCAAATTTACCACAAAATGCAGAACCAGATATTTTTGTTGAAGTTGATGTTTTAACAGATGCAAAAAGTATTTTGATTCCTGCAATTATAGAAAAGAAAAAACTGTTAAAGAATTCTGATGCATTTATTTCTGTATATCCTTTATGGACACTATCTGATGTAATTCGAGATAGGATTATTAAACAAGCATATTCAATTGCACAAAAAATAAATATCAAAGGACTTTTGAATATAGAGTTTGGGATTGTAAATAATGTTTCATATATAAAATGTATAAAGACCTGGGCTTCAAAGCAGCTTTCATTTGTAGAAGGGGTTACACAATTACCTGTAATAGAGCTTTGCTGTGAATTAATGAATGGTAAAGATTTGTTGTCTTTGGGATATGGTTCTGGTGTGTATAGATTGCCTTCAGTAAATTCTGTAAAGCTTGATTACGCTGGCAAAAATAATGACGTTAAAAATTCTTCATATACCTCCTTTGCTCCAACAAGAAAAGAGGCCTTATATAAGGCACTTTCTGGGGCCGAATATTCTTTGTTTGAAAATAAATCTGTGACATTTGCCATAGAGGGACATGAGATTTTTCAGCTTCCATCCCTGGCAAAGCAGTTTAGTTCTTTAGGATTCAAGCTTTATGGTACAAAAGAAAATGTAAAACTCCTTTCTGGTTTTGGAATTAACTGTGAAATGGTAGAAGAAGCTTCAGAAAAAAAGCCGGTTTTACATTGGGATGTGTTAAAAGAGGCAATTAATTTTATTAAAGCTGATTGTAATCTTGGAAATATGGAGCCGGTAAATATAAAAAATATTATGCAAGCTGGCCAGACAATAAATTTTGCAAAAATGGCTTCTAATGGCAGTGACTTTATTATTATAAATGGAGACGACTTTTTCTGTCTTAATTATTCTAGCCTTGCAATTGATTTATGCAAACGTAACAGCTCCATTGGTAGTCAATTTCTGATTGTGATTACCAGGCTTTCAGAATCAGTTCCTTTTGTAAGAATTTTTAGTGCAAATGGTAAAGAGCTTTTGAATCAAACTGAAGCTTTGGGAGTAGCTGCTCGTTATTGTTATGAAAAAAATAAAAAAACAGAAGGAGTAAATTTACAACTGGAAACAGGGACAGGTATACATAATCTTATTCTGTACAAGAAAAATAATGTAATTACATCGGTTTGTGAGAAGGTAAATATTGTATCTCCGGATTGTGAAAATAAACAGATTTTTGCCGGTGGTATGAATTATGGTGCTTCATTTGTAAAATTGAATAATACTCACTGTATTATTAATACAAACTGTGTAGAAAAAATTGATTTAGAATTATTTGGAAATATGATGGAAGATGACATGATGGAAGATGACATGAAGGGAGTGACTTTACAATTTATTTCTATTTCATCTGATAATTCTATGCGTATTCGCACCTGGAACTCTACTGATGGCGAAATGGTTTCCAGTGTAGAAGGAGCCTGCGGGGCTGTAATTGCAGGAGTAATGAACGGGTGGTGCAAAAAAGATCAAGATATATTTGTTACTTTCAAAGGTGGACAACTTTGTGTAAGATATACCAACGATACTTTATACGTAACAAGTGGAGTTCAGAATGTCTATCAAGGGCAGATTCAATTATAGTAATTAAAAACAGGAGATTTGGAAAATGGCAATTATTACACCAAAAAGAGCAGATGTTATTACTTGGGATGAATATTTTATGGGCGTGGCAAGACTTTCAGGCATGCGTTCAAAAGATCCAAATTCCCAGGTTGGAGCCTGCATTGTAGACGAAAATAATAAAATCCGTTCAATGGGATATAACGGTTTTCCTAGAGGCTGTTCCGATGATGAATTTCCCTGGAGTCGGGAAGGTGATACATTGGAAACAAAATATGCCTATGTTACTCACAGTGAATTAAATGCAATTTTAAATTACAGAGGCGGTTCATTAGAAGGCTGCAAAATTTACGTAACACTTTTTCCTTGCAATGAATGTGCAAAAGCAATTATTCAAGCTGGAATTAAAACTGTTGTTTATGCAGAAAATAAATATGATGGAACTCCTTCTGTAGAAGCATCAAAAAGATTAATGAATGCTGCAGGAGTAAGATACTATCAGTATCAGCCAACTGGTCGAGAAATTAAAATCAACTTGTAGACACTGTAAATTTTTAATATAATACGTAGCATGTACAGACTCTACGTAGAAAGAAAGCCTGGTTTTGAAAACGAGGCTAAAAGTTATTTATCACAGATTAATGGTTTTTTGGGAATTTCCAGCGTAACTGGAGTTCGTTATTTCAATCGTTATGATATTGAAAATGTAAGTGATGAAGTTGCAAAAATTGCAGCTACTCGCATTTTCTCTGAGCCACAGAGCGATTACGTTTCTTTTGAAGAACTTCCAGCTGTAGAAGGAAAACAGATTATTTGGGAATTCCTTCCTGGCCAGTATGATCAGCGTGCAGATAGTGCAGAGCAGTGTATCAGTTTGCTCCGTGCGGGTCTTAAAGGTGTAAAAACTAATTCAGAAGCTCCAGTTGTTCGCTGTGCAAAAATTGTTGTACTTGCTGGTAATCCTTCTGATGATGATATTAAAAAAATCCAGGACTATCTTGTAAACCCTGTAGATTCTAGACTTACCAGTAGCGAAAAGCCTGAAACATTAAAAATGAAGATGGATGTTCCAGCTGACATTCCAGTTGTAGACGGCTTCATTAAAATGGACGATGCCGCTCTTGAAGAATATCGCAACAAAATGGGGCTTGCTATGGACCATGCCGATATTAAATTCCTTCAGGACTACTTCAAAGGCGAAGGTCGGGATCCAGTGGAAACAGAAATCCGTGTATTGGATACTTACTGGTCTGACCACTGTCGCCACACAACATTCTTAACAGAACTTAAAGACATTAAAATCGAAGATGGTATTTATGCTGACCTCTTCAAAAAATCACTTAAAAACTACGAAGATATGCGTACAGATTTGTATGCAGGACGTACAGATAAACCTGTCTGCTTAATGGACATGGCTGTAATCGGAATGAAATATCTTAAAAAGCACGGAAAGCTTGATGATATGGAAGTTTCTGAAGAAAACAATGCCTGCTCTGTTGTAATTGATGTTCATTACACAGCTGACGAAAAGGGAAAACCTCTTGCAAAAGATGATCCTAAAGCAAAAGAAAGATGGTTGATGATGTTCAAAAACGAAACTCACAACCACCCGACAGAAATTGAACCATTTGGTGGAGCTGCTACATGTCTTGGTGGTGCAATCCGTGACCCACTTTCAGGTCGTTCATGGGTTTACCAGTCTATGCGTATTACAGGTGCTGCTGACCCAACTGTTCCACTTTCTGAAACTATGAAAGGTAAACTTCCACAGCAGAAAATTGTTCGTGAAGCTGCTCAGGGATTCTCTTCTTACGGTAACCAGATTGGTCTTACAACTGGTCAGGTAGAAGAAATCTATCACCCAGGATACGCTGCAAAACGAATGGAACTTGGTGCTGTAATTGCAGCCGCTCCAGAAAATACAGTTATTCGTGAACGTCCAGAACCAGGTGATATTATTATCTTGCTTGGTGGTGGTACTGGCCGGGATGGTATTGGTGGTGCTACAGGTTCTTCTAAAGTTCACACTGTAAAATCAGTTACAACAGCCGCTGCAGAAGTTCAGAAAGGTAACGCAGTAGAAGAAAGAAAGATTCAGCGCCTTTTCCGCAATAAAGAAGTTTCATTAATGATTCGCCGCTGTAACGACTTTGGTGCTGGTGGTGTTTCTGTTGCTATTGGTGAATTGGCACCAGGGCTAGAAATCGACCTGGACAAAGTTCCAAAGAAGTACGATGGTTTGAACGGTACAGAGCTTGCAATTTCTGAATCACAGGAACGTATGGCTGTAGTTGTTCGTAAATCTGATGTAGACCGTTTTATAAAAGAAGCTCAGAAAGAAAACTTGAACGCTGTAGTTGTTGCAGTTGTTACAGATACAAACCGCCTTGTTATGAAATGGCGGGGTAAAACAATCGTTGATATTGGCCGTGAATTCCTAGATGCTGCTGGTGCTCATCACGAAGCAAATGCTGTAATTGAACAGCCAGCTGAACCTGCAAAATCTCCACTTTTGAACCCACTTGATTCTGTTGCTGCAGAATTGAACAAAGGTGTTAAGTGCGAAGGTTGTGTAAATAATCACGTAACAGCTGCCTGGAAAGCTAACATGGCTGATTTGGCTTGTTGTTCACAGCGTGGTCTTGGTGAACGCTTCGACGGTTCTATTGGTGCTTCAACAGTTCTTTTCCCATATGGTGGAAAATATCAGAATACACCAGAAGCAGCTATGTCTGCGAAAATCCCTGTAGTATCTCCTCGGGAAACTTCTACAGTTTCATTAATGTCTTATGGCTTTGACCCTCGGGTTGGTCAGTGGTCACCATGGCATGGAGCAAAAACAGCAGTACTTTCATCTTTGGCAAAAATCACTTGTATTGGTGGTAAAGCTCGTACATCACGCTTAAGCTTCCAGGAATTCTTTGGTCGTGCAGTAAACGAAAAACGCTGGGGTTATCCAACAGCTGCATTGCTTGGTTCTGTAGACGCTCAAATTGAATCAGGATGTGCTTCAATTGGTGGTAAAGACTCAATGTCTGGTACATTCGAAGACATCAACGTACCACACACATTGGTTTCATTTGCTGTAACTCACGACGAAGCTGAAAATGTAACTTCTGGTTCATTCAAAGCTGCCGGAAATGATATTTATATGGTAAGTGTTCCATATTCTGAAGTTCTTGCTCCAGACTACGACACATTCCTTGCAAACTCAGATGTAATTTACGATTTGAACAAGGCTGGAAAAATCAGCGCTATGTACCCGGTAGGACCAGGTGGTATTGCAGAAGCAGTAACAAAAATGGCAATGGGTAACATGATTGGTTGTGAAATCGACGGTTCTGATATTAAATCACTCTTTGTTCCAACATACGGAAACATCATTATTGAAACAAAAGAAGATTTAACAAAAGCTGGCCTTAAAGCTGGAACTGTAACAAAGCTTGGTAAAACAATTGCAGACCGCAGTGTAAAAGTTGTAAATGCAACTTTAGGTGGAGTTACAAATCCTTGTGTAGAAATCCCTCTTGAAGATACAGTAAAAGTTTGGGAAGAAAAGCTTGCAAAAGTATTCCCACCAGTTTCTGGATATCCTTTACAGAAAGAACTTCCAGAATGGGCAACTTCAGTTCATAAATCTCTTAGCGATGTTCGTAAGGCTCCTGCATTTGTTCAGCCAAAAACATCTCCAAAAGTATTGCTCCCTGTATTCCCAGGAACAAACTGTGAAATGGATATGGCTCGTGCATTCAACCTTGCCGGCGGTAACACAAAAATCCTGGTTCTCCGTAACAAAAATCCAGAAATGCTTGCAGAAAGCTTACTTGAACTTGAAAGAGAACTTAAAGATACACAGATTCTTGCTCTTTCAGGTGGCTTCTCTGCCGGTGATGAACCAGATGGCTCTGCAAAATTCATTGCAAACGTTTTAAAAGCAGGTAACATTTCTGAAGAAGTTATGAACCTTTTGAAGAAACGGGATGGTCTTGTACTTGGTATCTGTAACGGATTCCAGGCTCTTGTTAAGACAGGTCTTGCAATGTACGGTGAAATCGTTGATATGAAAGATGATATGCCAACTCTTACTTACAATAGAATTGGCCGCCATATTAGCCGCATTACTCGTACAAGAATTGTTTCTGCCACTTCTCCTTGGGCAATGCATCCAAGTGTAGTAGATGGACGAAATCACTTAATCGCAATTTCACACGGTGAAGGTCGTTTCGTAGTAGATGAAGCAACTGCAAAAAAATTGTTCGAAAACGGACAGGTATTCAGCCAGTACGTTAATGAATTTGGTGTACCAGCAATTACAGAACCAGACAATCCAAACGGCTCTGCCTTTGCAATTGAAGGTATTACATCTCCAGATGGACACGTACTTGGTAAGATGGGACACAATGAACGTGGAGTTGGAATGTCTGCTAACGGATCAAGCTTAGACTTGTTTAAGAACGTTGGTGGAAATCCTCTTACAAACGAAAGTGAATCAACTTGTGAAAATATTTTCGCAGCTGGTGTTTCATATTTTACAGGTAAATAAATGAATAAAAAACTCACAATATTATTAGCAGGATGTTTACTCATAAGTTCTATTTTCACAGGCTGTTCAAAAAAAGCCGCAAAAGACGAAACTAATTGTTATATCAGTTTGGAACAGGCAAAAAATGCTGCAAAAAAACAGAAGAAACCTGTTCTTGTAATGATTACCCAGGAAGAAGGTGAACAAAATGGTGGAAGTCAGTATTTTGTAGAACATATTTTGTTGAATAAAAAATTCTCAGAATATTGTGAGAAAAATTATATTCAGTACAGGCTGGATTTCTCTACAAAAAATATTCAGAAAAGTGCAATAAATGAGTCGGCTTCAGAAGAAGAACAACTGGCTGCCAGAGAATATGCTGATTATTTGCAGCAGGGATTCCAGTTTGCCAGATATCTTGGTGTATCCTATACTCCTGCATTTTATATTCTTACAAAAGATGGATATTATGTTGCCGAAGTAGAATACACCGAAGATAATTTAAATGTAGAATTATTTACTGAGATTCTTACAGATTATCTTAAACAAGTTGATTATATAGAATCTTTAGTAAAGGCAACATCAAGAGGAACTACAGAAGAAAGACTGGCGGCTATTGATTCCTTATATACGGTAACTCCAACAGGTGGAAAATTCATTCTTTCAGATTTTGCCCACAAAGCTGTTAAATTAGATCCTGAAAATAAAAGCGGTCTTGTAGGAAAATATTACTTTATTATAGCTGATGAAAAAGCCTCTCAGCTTTATAGTGAACAGGATGAGGCCGGTGCAATTCAAGCATATATTGATGCAGCCGAAAGTGGAAAAATGGAACCTGTATATGTTCAACAGTGTTACTACATGGCAGCATGGATTTTAGAAGCCAGAAGCTCAATGGATAGTAATCAATTAGTTGAATATCTTGAAAAAGCTTATAACGCAGCACCTGATAGTGAGTATGCAGAAAATATTTTAGAATCAATTGAATATTATAAAACACAGTTTAAATCAGAACTGATGGAAAGTAACGAATAAAATGGACGACATACCCTCGTATTATTATTTCATTGCTATAGGTTTAATTATTCTCTCAATGCTTTTTTCAATTTCCGAAAGTGCATTTTTGGGAATGAATAAACTAAGACTCAGATTAAAAAGAAAAAACAAAGATAAAAAAGCTCTTAGAGTAGGGAAACTTCTTGATAAAAAAGAGCAGCTTATCAATACATTGCTTATTTCCAACGACTTAGTAAATATTTTTCTTTCATCCCTTATTACATCCATAGCTCTTATGCTGGTAGGACAAAAAGGTGTAGGCTATGCAACTTTAATTGCTACCGTTCTTTTGCTGATTTTTGGGGAAATTACTCCAAAAACAATTGCTACCCGCTGTCCAGATAAAATTGCATATGGATTAAGTGGATTTGTAAAATTTGTTGTAACAGTAATGTCTCCTGTAGTTGTGATAGTTACAGCTTTTGCGTCCTTAGTATTGCGGATTTTGGGATTTAAAAAAGACAAATCAAAAACAACATATACAAAGGAAGAAATAAAAACCTTTTTTGACATGAGTGAAGAAAGCGGTCTTATAGAAGAACAAGAAAGCCGCATGATGAGTCAGATTTTTAAATTTTCCGATTTGGAAGCCCAGGACATAATGATTCCCCGAACAAAAATCAGGGCTATAGAATTAAGTGCAACTTATAGAGATGTAGTTGAACTTTCTCAGCGGCTCGGTTTTACCAGATTTCCTGTTTATAAAGATTCCATAGATGATATTGTAGGAATAATTTATTTAAAAGATATGTTAAAGTTCTCTGAAAATCAGCAGGATTTTTCGGTTCAAAAGGTTATGCGTCCTCCTTTATTCATTCTTGGTACAAAAACCATGTCTTCTGTGCAGGAATTACTTTTTGAACATCGCCAGTCTATGGCTATTGTTGTAGATGAATATTCTGGAACCGATGGAATTGTTACAGAAAAAGATATTTCCAGAGAAATTTTTGCACTTCCTGGAGAAGACAGTCTCCGTGGAAAAGTTTTTGATTTTGATTCAGTAGAAGATAAAAATTGTTTTGAAATTAATGGCTCTATTTTATTACACGCTCTTCGAAATGATTTACATGCAGATTTAAAATCCGATATTAATGAGACAATTGGAGGTTGGGTAACAGAACAGTTGAATCGTATGCCACGAACAGGGGATTTGTGTGAGAGGGAGGGATGGCGATTTACAGTAACAAAAATCCAGTCCCACAGAATTGAACGAATCAGAGTAGAAAAAATTCAGGAGGATGAAGAATGAGTACAATAATCACAATCATCCAGCTGATATTTTTATTGCTTTGTGTAGGATTTTTTACATCATCAGAAACAGCATATATCAGTTTGCCAAAAATAAAACTTAGACGCATGGTTGAAGAAAACAGAAAACATGCAAAGACTGTTGAAAATCTTAAAAATCATATGGAATCTCTTTTAACAACAGTTCTTATTGGTACAAACTTTTTAAATAGTTTAATATCCGCATTGTCTACAGCACTTGTTATTAAAGTGTTTGGCGGTGGGGGAATAGGACTTCCAACTTTTTTGGTTGCCTTCTTTATAACAACATTTGGGCAAATTATTCCAAAAACAATTGCAGGAAGATATCCCGAAGTAGTAACCTGCTTTTCTGCAGTACCACTAAAAGTTCTAAAGTCTGTTTTATTTCCAATTGTCTGGCTTTTTGAAAAAATCTCGGGTGGAGCCGTAAAGCTTACAGAAAAAATTATGAAACCTGCAAATCAGGGAATAAATACTCAGGATCTTGTTACACTTATAGATGTAGGAGAACATGAAGGAACAATCGAAAAAGATGAAAGCCGCATGTTAAATAAGCTGATTAAGTTCAACGATATTCTTGTAAGCGATATTATGAAACATCGTTCTTTTTTGAGCATGGTTCCTTCCACTGCAACTTATGAAGAAGTAAAGAGCGAATTTTTAAAATCAGGATTTTCAACAATCACAGTTTATAAGGAAAAAACAGAAAATGTTGTTGGTATTATAAACTATAAACAGGTTTTGACCCTTTCGAAAAATACACAAATTGATGAAAATTTTGCAGAAAGAATAATGCAAAGTGTAGATTTTATTCCAGCTACATTAAGCGTTCTTGAATTGCTTAAAAAATTCCGCAGCCAGGAAGAAAAATTTGCAGTAGTATTAAATGAGCAGGGAGATACGGCGGGAATTGTTACTATGGAAGATATTCTTCGTGTTGTATTTGGACGTATGACAGATGAAAATTCAGTAAATCCATTGCCTGCCGAAGATAGAATACAAGTTGCAGGACAAAATACATTTATTGTTCCTGGTGATATTAGTATAGAAGAATTAAATGAAATCTTAAATCTGAATCTGGAATCAAAAGATATGAATACATTTGGTGGCTGGCTTTTAGAACAGTTTGGATATCTGCCAGAAAGCGGTTCCGTTTATATTCATAACAAAATTTTGTTTACAATTGAAACAGTAAGTCAAAGAAGAATTTGTTCCGTAAAGATTAAATTACCGTAAGAGAAGTAGGAATTAGGAATTAGGAATTAGGAATTAAAGGGTTAGGCCGCAGTTTAGACTGAAGGTCCATAAAAAGGATGATGTGCCGCCTTGGACACCTGGTTCAGGATTTGTAATATAATACTTCCCATCCTTTTGGGGCGGATTCATGTAGTCATAACCTTTTGAAACAGGAATATACTGAATAGAAGATTTTATACCAAAATTTAGTAAGTTGTTAAATTTGTATTTTGCCTGAAGTTGACCTTTAATTTCAAATGCATTGTTAATTATATCAATAAAAATAACATTTCGGACTTTATGATTATCAATGGAAACATTATAAACCATCATAGGGCTAAGCATTAATGTTCCTTCAAGGTAAAAATTGTTAAATACAGTACCAGAAACAGTAGTGCCCACAAGGAATGAATTATATTCCTGCTTATAAGAAATCACACTTCCATTAAAATATTCTCTTACGAAATTATTTGATTTATAATCGCCATATCCTTTACTGCCATCAAAGCCAATAAACCAGTAATCATAACTTAAAAAAGGTGTGATTTTTACAGAATTATCCAAAAGAGGTATGTTTCCTCCAACCAAAAAATTTACATAATAATAAGAAGTCAGATTGTTATTGTGTTTTGAATAATTGGTAAGTTCAAAAGGCGATTCCGATTTCCATGCTGTATGCATTCCATCTCCTCCACCTACAGAATTCAACCAGTCGTAATCCTGCATGTTTCCACTGGATTTTGGAACACCTATTTTCCCATCAAAACCAACATAAACATATTTCCATAAATCAGTTTGGGCAGAAAGTTCAAAATAAGGAATGTTTTTTACATCCCAATCTAACATACTTTCCATGTGATCAGTATTCTGGTTAATATCGTGAAAAACATATTCGTAGATATGACCATTCAGAAGACCAAAGTCCAAATCTAGTGAAAAATTAAAATTTTCAGAAGCGGAAAGAAGGCCAGCTGAAAGAGGGAGGAGAAAACAAAACAGAATCTTTAGTCTACTAAAAAACAATCTGGTTTATTCCTCATCAAAGGTAACAGGATCTACATCAAAAAGCTTTGCAAACTGTTTTCTTACAGCTTCCATATCACGGGCATAGGGTGCTGTAAAAGTTACTTGTTCATGAGTAGCTGGATGTTCAAATTGAATTTTGTAGGCGTGAAGTGCCAGTCTGCTAAGTAATGGACGTTCTTCATCTTCATCACCATTCCACTTACGTTTTACTTCACTTAATCGCACTGGTTTTTGATTTCCACTGTATAGAGGATCACAAACAATAGAAAGATTATTAGCAGCCAAATGAACACGAATCTGGTGAGTTCGTCCAGTTTTTGGTTTTGCTTCAATCCAGGAATAAGGACCACAAACTCCAATCAAATGAAAATCTGTAATGGAAGGCTTTCCAAATTTCTTATTTACAACAGTTCTATGGCGGGCATCTCCATCAGGTTCAAGAGCTAAATCAACATGAAGATCTTCCCATAATGGATGCCCGTATACTAGAGCATGATATGTTTTTTGAACTTTGCGCTGTTCAAATTGCATAGAAATCCCTTTTTGTGCTTCCAGATTTTTTGCATAAATAATCAACCCGGAAGTATCTTTATCAATGCGATGAACTGCATATAACTTTCCAAATTCTTTTTCAGCCATTAAATCAAGGCGGGGTGCATCAGGATTATATCTGTCTGCCGCAATTAAAATACCAGAACGCTTGTTCAAAACAATAAAATCATTATCAGAATAAATTACAGAATAATCGTTATTTTTATTAGCCATATTTTAATTATATAAAAAAAAATGGGTAAATCCAATTGAAAATGGTCTTTTTTTGCATGTAAAAGCAATATTAAAGTATGGAGAAAAATATGGGACAGTTTAGTAAAAAGTGGGAAGATTTAAATTTTTCGGACAATTATATTTTTTGTAAAGTTATGAGAAATGAAAGTCTTTGTAAAGAAATGCTTCAAATTTTATTAGATTTGAAGGTGGAAAAAATCAATTACATAGAAACAGAAAAACAGATTGAGAATCTGTATGATGCAAAAGGAATAAGAATGGACGTTTTTATTCAGGATTCTGACAGAGTAATTGATTTGGAGATGCAGACTGGTGATTATGAGGATTTAATTCTAAGATCCAGATATTATCAAAGTGCGGCAGATGTAAGTACCGTGCCAAGAAGAACAAAATATAAAGATCTAAAAGAAAATTATATTGTGTTTTTATGCAAGGAGGATCCATTTGGAAAAGGATTGCCTGTTTATACAAAAAAATCAATTTTTGCTGAAACAGATGCAATTCCATATAATGACAAATGTCATAATATTTTTTATAATTCCAGTGGATATGCAAAGGTAAAAGATAATGAGCTGCGAAATGTTCTGCGTTTCATCCATGAACTTAAAGCAGACTCTAATTTTACGAAACGGCTGGAATCTTCTGTTGATGAAGCAAAAAGCCGTGGAATAATGAGGGACGAATATATGTATTTTCAAGATATTCTGGAAGAAGAAAAAGAAGAAGTAAGAGAGATTGGGTTAGCCGAAGGAAGAGCCCAAGGACTTGCAGAAGGACTTGCAGAAGGACTTGCAGAAGGACGTGCTGAAGGACGTGCAGAAGGACGTGCTGAAGGAAGAGCCCAAGGACTTGCAGAAGGACTCGCGGAAAGCAGCAAGGATATTGCGGCTAAAATGATTAAAAAAGGATATGATTTGAAAGAGATTTCCGAACTTACAGGTTTAGCATTGGACGAAATAGAGAAATTACAGAATGTATAAACCCTTAGCCCTTTTTTTTGACAAAAAGGGCTTTTTTGTCAAAAAAAATATAAAAATTTGTTAATATTTTGTTGACTTCTGAAATTTACCGTGTTATCATTTTAGTTAATGACAAGGACACTAACAGTCGTTGACTGGTCCAAGTCTAAAATAAAAAAGGAGGATTTTTTCAAATGAAAAAAATCGTAGCAATGGGAGCAACTGTAGCTCTCGCAGCATCAATGTTTGCTGCAGAACCAGCTGCAAACACAAGCGTCGTATCATTTACAGGTAATGCTTCAGTTGAATGGGGTGTAGACCTTGATTCTAAAAAAACTGGTTTCAAAAACAATACTTGGACTGAAATCAAAACAAAACTTTTTGACGCTGGTGACAAATCAACATCTGGAAGTGGTGATATTTGGGCAGAACTGGTTCTTAAGGTAGAAGATCAGGATGGATGTGGTTTCAATGGTTGGCAGAATGGAGCTTGGAAATCTGGAAATAATGCTAAAATTGATGTAGCAAAATTCCACTTTGGTGATTTCTACATTGGAATTAAAGAGGGTGACACACAGGTTGGTGAACTTGATTTGAACACAGCTCTTCGTTCAACAGGTTTCTGGGCAAACAATGGTCGTTGGTTGCCTGCTGTTGGAACAAACTATACTCAAGGTATTGTTGCAGGTTATGCAAATAATAACGCTGAAGTAAATGTAGACTTCCGTTCAGACGCTCACTACACAAACAACTATGCTATGGCTGCAGAAGTTGCTTTGAAAGATTCTAACGAATTCGTAAATGGCTTAGCAGCAAAAGCTGGATTTGCTTATGTATTTGAAACAGAAGACTATGCTTATTCTGCTTCTACAGCATACAAAGTTGCAATTGATGACAAATACTATGTAAAACCAGCTGTAGGTATGGTAGCAACAAAAGCTTCAGAAGGTGCTAAAGCAACAGATACAATGTATCTTGCTGGTACTGTACTCTTTGGATGGGGTGACACAAATGGTTATGGTAGCGTAGGTCTTCCATACTTCACAGATGATTCTTCACGTGGTATGACACCAGGTGTATCTGTATCATTTAAAAAATCACTTGCTAAAGATACAGAAATCGTAATTGTTCCTGCATTCTACCTTGGTGACTTAGTAGAAAACATGAAAGCAGCAGCTTACTCAGAAATTAGTATTCCATCTAAAGGTGATACAAAGTTAGCAATTGGTGCTGGTGTAGGATATGACGTTAAAGTTGATGATCTTACAATCACTCCAAAATTTGCTTGTCGTTATCAAAACAAAGCTTATGATAGCCAGTTAGCACCAAAAAATGACGGTGCAAAAGATAATATGTTTGCACAGAAAACTGCTGGTTCTGAACACTTTGACGTAACAGCTTCTGTAGATCTTGCTGGTCTTATCAACAACACAACATTCACAGTTGAATATGTTTCTGGAAACCTCAAAGCTGATACAGCTGTAAAAGGTACTGTAAACGTACGTGCTAAGATTTCTTTCTAATTTAGAAACGAATTAAAGCTACATAATGACCATCTCTGAAATACGAGG
>JAHAZJ010000193.1 GCA_018385315.1 Treponema sp.
TATAAGGATTTTGAATTAATTATTTGTGATGATTGTTCTAACGATAGTACATGGGAAATATTAACAGAATATGAGCAACTAGATAAAAGAATAAAAATATATCGCAATGATCAGAATTTAGGTTTTCTAAAAAATTTTGAAAAGGTAATTTCTTTGTGTACAGGAGATTACATTGCTACATCAGATCAAGATGATATCTGGGAAGAATGTCATTTACAGATATTATATGATACAATAAAAAATGGGGTTGCAGCTGCAGGAGAAGCTTTATTAATTGATTCTGATGGAAAATCATTAAACAGATATATGACAAAAGATGTTTCGGGATATGAAATAGATGTTGATTCTGAAAGAAAGCTTTTGCATTTGCTTTTTTGTAGTAATCCATTTTCTGGCGCCGTTTGTTTATTTAAGAAAAGTGTTTTTGACAATGCATTTCCGATTCCTGATGGAGTAGATTATCAGGATACATGGTTTACTGCCTGTGCATTATGTATGGGTGAATTTAATTATGTACCTGAAATAGTAACAAAGCATAGACTTCATGGAAATAATACCTCAGGAAATCAAAATACAAGATTTTGGGATAGAGTGAAAAGAACTCTTACAAAAGAATTTACGACAGATAGAATTGTTTTTTGTGAAGAATTACCAAAAAGATTTCCAATGTTGACAATTGAGAAACAAAAAGTATTAATTTTTGCGGAAAATTTTCTTAAAGCGAGATTGAAGAAAAAAAAGTTTACAGCTATAAAAATTATAATCAAAAATTATAAAACTATGTATGCATCTACTTCAAGAACTAATGCTTTACTTAGGTGTATACAAATCCTTGTAAGAAACTAATATTGGAGGAAGAATGGCTAATATAGCATTAATTATAGCCGGAGGTTCTGGACAGCGTATGGGCCAGGATATTCCAAAACAATTTATTAATGTTGATGATAAACCTGTTATTGTTTATACTTTAGAGGCATTTCAAAATCATGCAAACATAGATTCTATAGCTGTAGTTTGTATAGAAGGATGGAATCAAATTCTTTGGGCTTATGCAAAACAGTTCAATATAACTAAATTGAAACATGTAATTATTGGCGGAAAAAATGGACAGGATTCTATTCGTAATGGAATTTTTGAATTAGAGAAAAATTTTTCAAAAGATGACATAGTTCTTATTCATGATGCAATAAGACCGAATGTTTCAGCAGATATCATTTCAGATTGTATTGTAAAAACTCAGCAATATGGTTGTGCAATTTCAACAATACCTTGTGCAGAGGCAATGTTAGAAACAGAAGATGGTATTATTTCAACAGGATCTTACCCACGTTCAAAATTGAAAAGAACACAGACACCTCAAGGTTTTGTCCTTGGAAATATCTGTAAACTTCATAGAGATGCACTTAAAGCAGGAATTACAAACAGTATTGCTTCTTGTACTTTAATGATTGAAATGGGGAAACAGGTTTATTTTTCGCTTGGTTCAGAAAAGAATTTGAAGCTTACTACTGTTGATGATATCGACATTTTTAAAGCTTTGCTTGCATCACATCGCTCATCATGGCTCAAATAACTTTCTAATATGAATATTCTAGATAGCAAAATATATAATTCTGATTTAATAAGAATTATTCAATCTTTACAACACTTGTATTTTCCCCAAAAAAAGACTTTTTTTATTACGGGTGCTACAGGCTTGATTTGTTCTCCTGTAGTGGATGTCTTGTATGCTCTGAACAAGTTAAAAAAACTTGAATGGAAAATTATTGCCGCTGTTCGAAATCCTGAAAATGCAGCGAATAGGTTTGGAAAGTATTGCGATGATAAGAATTTTGAGATTTTTAGATACAATGCATCCAAGTCTGCATGTTTTCCGAATGGAATTGATTACATTGTCCATGGAGCTGGAAATGCCTATCCTAAAGCTATTGCCGCTGAACCTGTAGAGACACTGCGGAATAGTATTATCGGGTTGTTTGAGATTCTTGAATATGCAAGAAATAATAAATCCCGTGTTTTGTATGTTTCATCTAGCGAAGTATACGGACAACTAAATAATACAGAACCGATTAAGGAAGAAGAATTTGGCTATATTGAGATTCTGAATCCTCGCTCATCATATTCAATTGGAAAATGTGCTGCTGAAACTTTATGTGCAAGTTTTCTAAATGAGTATTCTGTTGATAGTGTGATAGTCAGACCAGGTCATATATATGGTCCAACTGCAAGCAAATTTGACAATCGAGTTTCCTCTGCTTTTATGTATTCGGCATCAATGGGGCAGAATTTGGTTCTTAAAAGTTCCGGTAAACAAATTCGTTCATATTGTTATTGTTTAGATTGTGCTTCTGCAATTATAACAGCATTATTAAATGGAAAAGCTGGTGAGGCATACAATATTTCAAATCGTAATTCAATTTGTTCTATAAGTGAAATGGCAGATATTTTTGCAAAGTCGGGAAATGTCAAATGTATTTTTGATATTCCAAAAAATGATGAAAAAAAGGCTTTTAATCCTATGCTCAATTCAAGCCTTAACAGTGAAAAGCTGGAATCATCAGGTTGGAATCCTGTTTTTACGAAGCAAGAAGGTTTTGAACACTCAATAGAAATATGTAAGGAACTGATGAAATGACTTTAGTTGAACTGTTATTGCAAAGTAATTACCCTTTTAGAGAATTATCAGAAGATGAAAGCAAAAAATTAAAAGGTGTGTTGCTAGAAATTTATAGTGATATTATTGAAGTATGTGAAAAAAATAATTTGAGCGTTATGCTTGTCGGTGGTTCTGCGCTGGGAGCTGTTCGTCATAATGGTTATATTCCTTGGGATGACGATTTAGATATTGCAATGCCGAGATGTGATTATAATAATTTACCTTCATTGCTTACACAAATGTTTCCAGAAAAATATGATTGTACAGGGGCTGGATTTTCGGAGAAGCCCGAACTTGGATTCATAAAAGTTCAGAAAAAAGGAACACTTCTTAAAACATTAAACGAGAGTGATGAAGAAAATCCTTGTATTGCGATTGATGTTTTCCCTATAGAAAAAGTTCCAAATAATAGATTAATTCGTTTTTTTCATGGATTTATCGTAAATATTCTATTGTATGTAAGCGTTTGTGTAAAGCTTTACGAAAAGAAAGAATCTCCATTTACACAAATTTTGCTTTCAGATGAACAGGGAAAGAAGTCATTAAAAAAACGTTTAAGATTTGGACATTTCTTTAGTTTAATTCATCATTATCCTGTTTGGTATAATAAGTGTGATAAAAAAGTTCAAAAATATGCAAATAAAGAAACTAAATTAGTTTCGATTCCGACAGGACGCGGACATTACTTTGGTGAAATCCAGCCACGTTCTGTATTCTTTCCTCCGGTAAAGCACGATTTTGAAGGAATAGAATCCAATATTCCAAATAATTACGATAAATATCTTTCTGCACTCTATGGTGATTATATGCAAATACCACCAGTCGAAAAGCGTGAAAAACATTTTATTGTAGAAATAGACTTCGGAAAATAATTTTATGACACAAAAAGCATTACCTAAATTCTCTGCTACGATTGGTTGTTACAAAAACGACAACCCAAAAGATTTTGAAACTGCATTTTTAAGCATTTACAATCAAACAGTTCGTCCTGATGAGATAATCATCACTGTTGACGGACCAATCCCACCAGAATTAGACGCTGTTGTAACACGTTTTGAAACCGAATACCTGGCCGTTATTCTGCGAAGTGAGCAGAATAACGGCCAGGGCATAGCTCATTCCATGGCCGTTTCGCATGCAAAATATGACTGGATTGCAATTATGGATGCAGATGATATTTCTGTTCCAGACAGATTTGAAAAACAACTTGCTGTTATTGCGGATCACCCGGAAATCAGCGTACTTGGCGGTCAGATTGATGAGTTTATTGGAACTCCTGATAATGTCGTTGGAATCCGTAATGTTCCGCTTGAAGATTACATGATTAAAAGGTATCTGCGAATCAGATGTCCTTTTAACCATACGAGTATTCTATTGAATACTCATATGGTTAAAGAAGCGGGGAACTATCAAGGCTGGCATTACAACGAAGATTATTTTCTGTACTGTCGAATGCTTGAAAAAGGAGCTGTGTTCTGTAATCTCCCTGATATCCTGTGTCATGTGCGTGTCGGCAAAGAAATGTACGAACGACGTGGTGGTTGGAGATATTTTAAGAGCGAGGCAAAACTTCAGGGCTGGATGTATAAACATAAAATAATTGCATTTCCTCGTTATTGTATAAATGTAGCAATTAGATTATGTGTTCAGGTCTTTATGCCAAACTGGTTGAGAGGCTTTGTATTTCAAAAATTATTTAGAAAACATAAATAAATGAGATTCGTATATTATAATCATTCATATATTCAAGAAATTCCTGAAACTCCTGTTTCTGAAAAATTGTCTTTTTCAGATATTCAAAAATCTTTTCATATGTATGGAAATGAAAAAGCTTTTTTTGCATCATATATAACTGCTTTTGATGTTCAAGTTCCTACACAATGGTGGTTTACAATAAAAGATAATGAATATGATTTATCAAAAATTCCGTCCAAAAAAAGATATAAAATAACAAAGGCTCATAAGTTTTGTAAAACAGAAGAACTAAAACCATTAGATAAAATTCATGAGCTATTTGATGTGTATAAAGAAAGTTTTAATGCATATCCAGAACGATATCGTCCTAAAGAAATATTGTTTGAAGCTTTTAATGAATATATTTCGTCTTTAGTGAATGATGGAAAACATGAATTTTTTGCAACATATTTTATTGAAAGTGGTAAATTATGTGGTTTTTTGATTATTACTCATAGAGGAAAATTTATTGGATTACAACAGCAGAAGACTATACCTGCATATGAGAAATATAATTGTAATGCGGCATTAATTGATTTTGTTCTTACAAAATATAATGAGCAATTAAAAAATGGTAATGTTGTTTTTACAAATGGAAGTCGTAGTATAAAACACGAAACAAATTTTAATGCGTACTTGGAAAAGTATTTTGGATTCAGAAAGGCTTATGCAAATTTAAGTATTGTGTATAGGTTTCCATTTGGATTAATAGTGAAATTATTTAAGCCTTTTAGATTTATATTTGCAAAAACATCAAATTAGTTTCTGTACAATTTTTATTGTGTGCTAAAAATGGATTCATTTGTTAATAAATAATAGAAGGAGATTTTTCATGATACGTTTTTTTGATATTGTTTTTTCTGGAGTGGCAATTATAATTTTATTCCCATTCATGCTTCCAATTATGATAGGCCTTAAACTTACAGGAGAACATGATATTTTTTATTTTCAAGAACGCATAGGAAAAGGTGGTAAAACATTTAAGGTATTTAAGTTTGCAACAATGATGCGTAATTCTGCGAATATGAAAGAAGGACTTGTTACTCTCAAAGATGACCCACGAATCCTACCTATGGGAAAGTTCCTGCGTAAGACAAAAATAAATGAACTTCCGCAGTTAATTAATATCTTTATTGGGAATATGAGTGTTATCGGATATCGACCATTTGTAAAAAAGCATTATGATTTGTATTCCGATGAGGTTAAGTCGCAGATTAACAAAATTGTTCCTGGCTTGAGTGGAATCGGTTCTGTCGTTTTCCGTGATGAAGAAGATATTTTGCACACGGTTGAAGATCCGAATAATGTTCATGATAACATAATTACACCATATAAAGGACAACTTGAGTGTTGGTATGTTGAGCATAGAAATATAATCAATTATTTCAAATTGATTTTTGCAACTGTATTGGTTGTAGTTAATCCAAAATCTAAAGTATGGCAGAAGTGGTTTAAAGGTTTACCACCTGTGCCGGAGAATTTGAAAGAATACATTGGTTAAACTATAGGAGTTTTTAAATGAAAGAATTTTCACAAATCACAGACTACATCAAATCATTATATCCAGAGATGGATCCAGTTCTTTTGCACTGTCCACAGTTCTTGGGTAATGAGAAGAAATATTTGAATGAATGTATTGATACAAAATTTGTATCATATGTCAGCCACTTTGTAACTGATATGGAAGACCATATCAAAAAACTTACAGGTGCAAAATGTGCTGTTGCAATGGTTAGTGGAACAGAAGCTTTGCATATGGCATTTGTTGCTGCTGGTGTAAAAGCGGGTGAGGAGGTAATTTCTCAGCCTTTGACATTTGCTGCTACTTCAGCAGTTATTGTAAACTGTGGTGCTATTCCTGTTTATGTAGATGTTGACAGAGACACAATGGGAATGTCTTCAAAATCATTAAAAGAATTTCTGGAAAACAATACAAAGCAGGAAGGTGGTAAGTGTATTAATAAAAATACCGGCCGTGTAATTTCTGCCTGTGTTCCTATGCATACTTTTGGTCACCCATGCCGTATTGATGAAATCCGTACAATTTGTGATGAACATAATTTGATGCTTATTGAAGATGCAGCTGAATCAGTTGGTTCTTTTTACAAAGGAAAACATACTGGTACATTTGGAAAAGTTTCAATCCTTAGTTTTAATGGAAATAAAACTCTTACAACAGGTGGCGGTGGTATGCTTCTCACAGATGATGAAGAATTAGCTGCACGTGCAAAATACCTTTCTACAACTGCAAAGGAACCTGCAAAGTGGGGCTACTATCACAAGGTTGCAGGTTGGAATCTTCGTATGCCAGGCGTAAATGCCGCAATCGGTGCAGCCCAGCTTGAATATTTTGATAAAATCATCGAAAACAAACGCGAGACTGCAGAACTGTACAAGAAGTTTTTTGCCGAACTTAATATTCCGTTTGTAACAGAAACAGAAAACAGCCGTGCAAACTACTGGCTTAATGCAATTCTTCTCAAAGATCGGGAAGAACGTGAACAGTTCCTTGAGTTCACAAATTCAAATGGTGTACAGACTCGCCCAATTTGGACTCTAATGTACAAAATGCCACCATATGAAAAATGTGAACATGGCGATATGACAAACTCTGAATGGCTGGAAGATCATTTGGTAAATATTCCTTCTAGTGTAAGAACAAGTTTATAAGGAATTGATTATGCAAGACAACATTTTACCATTAATTGGACGCACTGCGCCATTGTTTGAAAAAGACATTTCTGTAAACGAAGCATATTTGAGTGAGATTGTTCGCAACTCCCGTTTCCTCGTAATCGGCGGAGCAGGTACAATTGGTTCTGCAATTTGCCGTGAACTTTTTGCCCGTAATCCAAAAGTTCTCCATGTTGTGGATATCAGCGAGAATAACATGGTTGAGCTAGTACGTGATATTC
>JAHAZJ010000090.1 GCA_018385315.1 Treponema sp.
GCCCAATCAAAACACAATTCAAGATCTTTTGCACTAACAGGACTCATAATTTGCAAATCTGGAATTGGTCTAAATAAAGAAATATCAAAAATACCTTGATGGGTACATCCATCATCTGGAACAGCACCTGCTCTATCCAACATAAAAATACTTTTAGAGCGTTGCAAAGTTATATCATGAATCATCTGATCTACAGAACGTTGAATAAATGTTGAATAAATACATACAACAGGAATTAAGCCACCCTTTGAAAGTCCACCTGCAAATGTAACAGCATGTTCTTCTGCAATTCCCACATCAAAAAATCTATCTGGAAATTCATGAGAAAAAGCTGTTAAACCAGTTCCTTTAGCCATGGCAGCAGTAATACAAACAAGTTTTTTATTTTCAGCTCCTTTTTTTATTATCATATTACTAAAAGCTTCTGTAAAACTTAATTTGTCGAATTTTTCTACTTTTCCATCACTAATCTGAAAGGGTCCTATACCATGGAACAATTCAGGATTATTTTCTGCTGGACTATATCCACACCCCTTTTTGGTAACAATATGAATTACAACAGGTCTGTTAAGTTTTTTTGCTTTTTTAAATACAGATTCAAGCTCCTGTTCATTATGACCATCTAATGGCCCTGCATACTCAAATCCCAAATCTGTAAAAAGATTATTTGTGTAAACCATTCCTTTTATAGAACGCTTTAATCTTCTAATTACTTTGTTAATTCCTTTACCAATAACAGGAACTTTTTCAACACCAGAATCAAATCTATTTTTAAAAGACTGATAATTGGAACTCATAGAAAGGCGACTTAAATAACGGGACAAAGCTCCAGTATTGTGATCAATTGACATTTGATTATCGTTCAAAATAACAATCAGATTTTTTCCAAGTTGTCCTGTATGGGATAAAGCTTCAAATGCCATTCCACCAGTTAAGGCACCATCGCCAATTACAGCAATAACTTTTCCGTCTTTTTTTTCAAGATTCCATGCTGTTAAAAGACCAAGGGCAGATGAAATTGATGTTGATGCATGACCAGCTGTAAAATAGTCACAATCACTTTCATCTATATTTGTAAAACCAGATATACCACCCTGTTTTCTTAGTGTATTAAACTGGGCATATCTACCAGTAAGCAATTTATGAGCATAACATTGATGACTTACATCAAAAACAATAGCATCTTCTGGAATATTAAAAACCCGATGAAGGGCAATAGTTAATTCAACAACCCCAAGATTACTGGCTAAATGACCACCATTTTTTCCTACAACCTGTAAAATTTCTTGACGGATTTCCTGTGCAAGTTCTGTTAGTTGGGACTGAGAAAGATTTTTTATGTAATCGGGAGATTTTATCTCTTCTAGCATTTCATTATCATCTTACAATCAAATTGTGGCAATTTGATGTCATTTATTATTTTTATAAAGTTTTTTGTTCATTAAAAAAAAGACCGCGTAAAATACGCGGTCTTATCTGAACACAAGCATTCGACCTAAAAACTACTTGCTCTTATGTCGATTACGTCTAAGCATCTTCTTTCGCTTATGTGTCGCCATCTTCTGGCGCTTTCTTTTCTTACCACAAGGCACGATGGCACTCCTACTTTATAAAGTGATATTATATTATTACAGAATTATAAACTTTCGTCAATAATTCATAAACTTTTTCTAAACAATCCTCAGAATCAGAATCATAATCAACTACCAGGCTACCAGGAATATCCCTAATATAGGTATATTGTTTTTTTGCATATTTTGTACTGTGATGCTTTATTTCTTCTTTTATTTTTTCTACATCAGTATTTTCAAACCATTCACTGTATCCAATTGCTTTTAATCCGGGACTGTCTTTTGTATATCCGTCTTTAATAAGCTTTTGAACTTCCTGCTCAAGTCCCTGTTCAAACATTAAATCCACACGCTGACGGATTCTTTCGTAAAGCTTTTCCCTTGGAGGCTGAAGGACAATAAAAATAAAATTATACTTATCCCGGAGTCCAGGTTTTAATAAAAATTCATCTCTTGTTTTTCCTGTCAGATAAAAAACTTCCAGTGCACGACAAATTCTATAAGCATCATTTATATGGATTTTTTCTGCACTTTTTAGATCAACTTTTTGCAATTCCTTATATAAAACTTCATTTCCTTCTTTTATAATGCGTTCTTTTAGTTGCTTCCTTAATTTTTCATCACTTTCAGGAGTTTTGGGAACCCCATATAAAAAATTTCTGATGTAAAAACCTGTTCCACCACAAACAATTGGTACAGCCCCTTTTGCTATTATTTTTTCACAGGCTTCATCTGCTAAATCTACAAAATCTGATACATTAAATTGTTTATCTGGAGTGAGAATATCTATTAAATGATGTGGAATCTCATTTCGAAAAGCAAAATCCGGTTTTGCAGTTCCAATATCCATTCCTTTGTACACAGATTGAGAGTCTGCACTTATTACTTCTCCTTTAAAAATAAAATGACTGCCTGATGGAGAAAATAATTCTCTTGTCATAGCAGTCTTTCCAGAAGCAGTAGGTGCAAAAATAACAATAACTGTATTTTTATTGATATTTTTCAATTACTGTTTTTCTTCAATACGATAGTTTACTGTTTTATTAAAAAGCTGTCTTGCTGCAACACATACAACTTTACCATAGTTTGCATCAATTTCAGGATCTTTAATTTTTGCCATCTGATAAGCACGACGACTAGCTGCAACAGTAATTTCATAAATATTATCATTAAACTGAACTAATTGTTCTAAAGGGAAAATCATATTATACCTCGAATAATTAATTATAAATGAATCAAACTAGTGTGTCAATGTAGGTTTAAATTAAAGAAAAATAAAACATCCCCCCCCTGCTAAAAAAAAATCACACATTTTTACGGAAAATTTTGTATTTATTTTTTATGTAAAAGGCTTTATATTTTATATAAGGAATTTTTATATGACAAACAAAGAATTAATTGAAAGCGGAAACGCAATATTAGGTATTGAATTTGGTTCTACTAGAATTAAAGCAGTATTAATTAATGATAAATTTGAACCAATTGCTAACGGCTCTTATACTTGGGAAAATACTCTGGATAATGGAATCTGGACTTATCCTTTGGAACAAATTCATGAAGGTCTTCAGACTTGTTATGCAGATTTGAAAAAAGATGTTTCAGAAAAATTCGGTGTTAAACTCACAAAGTTCAAAGCCGGTGGTATTTCTGCTATGATGCACGGTTATCTTGCTTTTGATAAAGATGACAATCTTTTAGTTCCATTCAGAACATGGCGTAACACAATCACAGGGGAAGCATCTGCTAAGCTTTCTAAGATTTTTAATTATCCTGTTCCAGAAAGATGGTCTGTTTCACACTTGTATCAGGCTGTTTTGAATAAGGAAGAACATATTTCAAAGCTTCAAAATGTTTACACACTTGCTGCATACATTCATTATAAATTAACAGGAAATAAAGTTATTGGTGTTGGTGATGCCTCTGGTATGTTCCCTGTAATTCTTTCAAAAGACGGAAAATCAGCAGATTATAACCCTGACTTTATAGAAAAATTCCAGAATCTTCCTGAAATTAAGGCAATTTCTAATTCCTCATTCACCATTCCTAATTTGTTCCCTAAAGTTCTTATGGCTGGGGAAAATGCAGGAACACTTACAACAAATGGTGCAAAATTTCTTGACCCTACAGGAGAACTGGAAGCTGGAATTCCATTCTGTCCTCCAGAAGGAGATGCTGGAACTGGCATGGCAGCAACAAACGCTGTTGCAGTTAAAACTGGTAATATTTCTGCAGGAACATCTGTTTTCAGCATGGTTGTTTTGGAAAAAGATCTTGCAAAAGTTTATCCGGGAATTATTGATGTAGTAACAACACCAGATGGACGACCAGTTGCTATGGTACACTGTAATAACTGTACAGGCGAACACAACTACTGGGTAAATTTATTTAAAGAGATTGTAGATACATTAGTTCCAGATAACAAGGTTTCTGCAGGTGATTATTACGATAAGCTTATTACAAAATCTTTAGAAGCTGATAAAGATTGTGGTGGATTACTTGCTTACAATTATCTTTCCGGAGAAACTATTACAGGCTTCAATTCTGGACGTCCATTATTTGTTCGTAGTGAAAATGCTAATTTTTCTATTGCAAATTTTATGAGAACACAAATGTTCACATCTCTTGGAGCCTTGCGTGCAGGCATGAATATTCTTTACGATGAAGGAGTTCCTGTAGAAAGCATGTATGGTGCTGGCGGATACTTCAAAACAGAAGCAGGACTTAAATATATGGCAGCTGCAATGAAATGTACTGTAAGTGCAATGGAAACAGCTGGTGAAGGTGGTCCATGGGGAATGGCGATTTTAGCTGCTTACGCAGCTAAAAATGCGGAATGCGGAATTAGGAATGAGGAATTAGCTGAATTCTTAAATAAAGAAGTTTTTGGTGGCTGCAAGACTGTTTCTGCTAAGGCTGAAGCAGATTTAGTTGATTCTTTCAATATTTTCTTTGAAAGATATATGAAAGGCTTGGCAATCGAAAAGGCTGCTGTGGAAAATTTATAAAATTAGGAATGCGGAATTAGGAATGCGGAATTAGGAATTAGGAATTATTTTTAACTTTATTCCGCCTTCAGCATTCCGAATTCCGAATTATAAAAGAGGAAATAATTATGACATACGAATCACTTAGAAATGAAGCTTATGAAGCTAATATGAAAATTCCAGAAAATCATCTTGCTCTTTATACCTGGGGAAATGTTTCTGCCTTTGATAAAGACAAAGGAGTTTTTGCTATAAAACCTAGTGGGGTTCCTTATCCAGATTTAACTCCAGAATCTATGGTTATTATTGATTTAGATGGAAAAAAAGTTGACGGTTCTATGAATCCATCTTCTGACACACCTACTCATGCAGTTTTGTATAAAAAATTCGGTATGGAACAAGGGGCAGAAATTGGCGGAATTATTCATACTCACTCAACATATGCAGTAAGCTGGGCCCAGGCTGTTCGCTCAGTTCCTCTTTTTGGAACAACCCATGCCGACCATATTCAGAAAGCAGTTCCTTGTACACCATATCTTTCAAAAGAAGCTGTAGAATCAGATTACGAAAAAGAAACAGGACTTTTAATAGTAAAGCACTTTACAGATTTAGGACTAAACCCAAATGAAATTAACATGGTTTTATGTGGTGGTCACGGTCCATTTGCCTGGGGTAAAAATGCAGATAAAGCTGTATACAATGGTACAGTTTTAGAAGAAATCTGTAAAATGGCCTTAAATACATTAACTCTAAACCCAAACCAGGCTCCACTTCCTGATTATATTGTAAATAAGCATTATATGCGAAAACACGGACCAAATGCTTACTATGGTCAAAAATAGACAATAGTTGATTCCCCCGTAAATAAAGCTGAAAAATGCAGATTTACGGGGATTTTTTTTGTTATTTTACTCCTAAAATTTAATAAAAATTGGTATACTAAAGTATCAATTATGCAAAGAAGTTTTTCTACTGAAGCAATTATATTAAATCTCAAACCAGCGGGAGAAAATAATACATCTGTAACTATTATTACCCCGGATAAAGGAATTTTATATGTAACTTTATACGGTGGTCCTAAAAGCAAAATGAGATCTGTTGTTTCCCAATGGAATTGTGGAATAATTTATCTTTACGAAAATCCAGAAAAAAATCAGACTAAAATAAGTGATTTTGATTTAAAAAAATTTCATTCAACCTTTGGTCAAAATCTATTTAAATTATATGCAGCATCTTTAGCAACAGAATTAACTATAAAAACCCATTGTGGAGGAAGTAACCAGCAGGCTTTTTATCTATTGCAAGGTTTTCTTGATGGAATGGATTTGTGTAATGAAGAACAAAGTCGCCTGGGATTAATACGTTATTTATGGCGTTATTTATTTCTTTTAGGTGTTCAACCCGATACTGGTGCTTGTGGAATTTGTGGTAAAGATTTTTTTAGAACTCAGTTTGATAATGATATGTTTTCTTACTATAATATAAGTGATAACTTTTTTGTTTGTAGTGATTGCACACTTCAGCATCCCAAATCAGATTTTGGAAAATTGTCTTATAATTCTTTGTATTATCTTTATGGAATAACAAATCTATCTCCAAAAGATGCAAGAAATATTAAAATAGACAAAAATTGTTATGAACAATTAAAGCAGCTTGTTTTTTTTCTTATTGAAAATAATTCAGGATGTAAATTAAACTCCATAGAAACATCTGTGGGAATACTATAAATATACTAGGATAAAATTTTGAATACTTGGACTAAAAAGCCTGTTACTCGTCAGCAAATTGCACCACTTTGTACAAAATTTGGGCTAGATGAACTTACAGCATCTATTTTATTTCGTCGTGATATTACAGATGCTTCTGAATTATTATATTTTTTAGAAAATGATTTGCGATTTCAACATAATCCATTCCTTTTTTCATCAATGGAAGATGCTGTAGAAAGAATTATTACAGCTAAAGAAGAAGGTGAAAAAGTTTTAATTTTTGGTGATAGTGATGTTGATGGTATAACCAGTACAGCAATTCTTTATGAATGTCTTTGTGATATGGGGTTAGATGTATATTGGCGACTACCTCTTGCAGATGCTCCCTACGGTCTTTCCATTGAAGCCATTGATGAACTTGCAAATCAAGGCGGAACATTAATCATTACAGTAGATTGCGGAATTTCAAATTTTGTAGAAATCCAACATGCAAATGAACTTGGAATCGATGTTATTGTTACAGACCATCATAATCCACAGGAAGCTTTACCGGAAGCAATCATTATAGTTAATCCAAAAGTAGAAGATAATAATTATCCTTTCAAAGAAATTTCTGGTGCCGCTGTTGCATATAAACTTGTAAGTGCTCTTAGATTTGCAGAAACAGATTTTTACAATGCAGAAATCTGTATAATTGACATAAATTATAGTGAAGAAGAAAAATTATTTTATTCAGATTGTGTAAAAATAAAAAATCTTATTAGAGTAAAAGAATTACATGAAAAAATAATCCCTGGAAAAACTTCTATTTATGATTTACGTTTACCATATTTTCTTCAAGGTCAATTGATTTATGCCTGGAATTCAAAAAATACAAAAGACATTCTTGCACAAATTTTTGGTTCTGGAATTGAGTTTAATATAAATGATTTATCTTCAGACATTTCAAGGTTATTTCCTTCTCTCCGTTCAAAAACTCCAATTGAATTAAAAGACCTGTCTAAAATCGGAAAATATTTTGACGAGGAAAATACTTCAATAAATGCATTGTATAATCTTTATGTCAGCTATTGTAAAAAAATTATTGCAACAAAATATCCAAAACAAATTCAAAATGAAAAAAATGATTTACAATTAGTTGCACTAGCCGCTTTAGCAGATGTAATGCCAATGAAAAACGAAAACAGAATTTTTGTTCAAAATGGATTACAAACAATAAAAAAAGAAGGTCCACGAGCAGGTCTTGCAGAATTATTTAATAAATTAAAACTGAACCGAGAAGCAATCACTTCTAAAGATTTATCCTGGACCATAATTCCAGCCCTAAATGCTGCAGGAAGAATGGGACAATCAAATGTTTCTCTGGAATTATTAATCAACAAAAATCCAAAAGAACGAGAATTAATTGCAAACAAAATCTATGATTTTAATGAGGAACGCAAAGCTCTAGTTTCTGAGGCCGTTTTCACAATAAAAGATATATCTGAAAAAAGCTTCCAGAAAAATAATAATAAAATAGTTGCAGTATTCCATGAAAAAATAAATTCTGGAGTAACAGGTATTGTGGCTTCAAAATTAATGCAAGAATATAACGTACCATCCATTGCACTAACCTATTCAGGAGATGTTTGTGTAGGTTCCATGAGAAGTTGCCGAGGATTTATATCTACACAATTCTTAGACAAATTCCAGGACTTTTTCATTAATCACGGTGGACACGATTTTGCGGCAGGCTTCAGTTTTACAAAAGATAAGCTTTTACAATTCTTCCAAATCATTGAAAAAGAAAGCAGAAATATTGTTTTATCAGATTCTGAAGAAGTATTGAATATTGATGCGGAAATTTCTAAAGAACATATGTCAGTTCAAATTTTTGATTTATTAGAAAAATTTGAGCCTTATGGAAGTGATAATTCAGAATTAATCTTTATTTCTAGAAATATTCCAATTTGTGATGGAATGGCTGTTGGAAAAAAAGATCCAACCTCCTTAAAGCTTGTTTTTGATTATGGAAAAATTAAGATTCCAGCAATGTTCTGGGGACAAGGAAATAGATTAAATAATGATATTCTAATTGGCCAAAACTATGATATAATGTTCACGCTGGATAGAAACTATTTTAATGGAATTTCATCTCCACAAATTATTATAAAAGAAATAAGGAAAAGCTAAATGAAAAATATTAAAAAAATTTTTGTTGTTCTTCTTTTGCTGCAGATTGAAGCTCTTTTTGGACAGGCAATTACTCAGACTACATCTACTGCCAAGTATCAGGAGGAAGATTGCAATATTTATTTAATTTACAATGATTCTCTTGTTCCTGGTGATGCAATTTTTGTTCGTATGATGATTCAAACTCCAAAAACGCATAAAAAAGATAAGCCATTAGAAAAGCAGGCCACATTACAGCTTTATAGAAAATCAAAAACAAAACCTATTGAATCAGGTGTGTTCTATTCAACAGGAAAATCAAAAAAGGCAACAAATCAAGAAATGCTTTGTGGAATTCCACTTTCTTCATTCTTAGAAAAAGATGATTATTATCTTCTTATTACAGTTAAAGAAGGAAATGATTCTGTTAAAGAAATAAATTTACCACTTACTTTTCAGGCAAGAAAATTTAACAGTGAAACAATTCCATTAGACAGTACAAATACAGCAATAAAAACTGATAACAGTTCTGCAAGAGCAGCTCAAATTGAAAAACTAAATGAAATTCTTGCAACTGTAAATGCCGATGCAGTAAATGCATTAAAACCAATGGTCAGCCCAACTACATCAACAAGATACACTTCCTGGTTTGGAGATCGCCGGGTTTATGCTTATTCAAACGGAAAATCATCTACAAGTCTTCATTATGGTAATGATTATGGTATTCCAGAAGGCTCTGAAGTAAAAGCATGTTCTGATGGAAAAGTTGTTTTAGCTGAATGGAGAAATTCTACAGGCTGGAGTATTGTAATTGAACATTTACCTGGCTTATACAGTCTATATTATCACCTTTCAGAAATGCTTGTTAAGGAAGGCGACACTGTAAAAACAGGAGACTTAATTGCAAAATCTGGAAAAACAGGACTTGCAACTGGTCCTCATCTTCATTGGGAAATGAGATTAAATATGAGTGCTGTACGACCAGAATTCTTCCTAACAAACTTTACATTTGAAGGTGTAAATTATTACTAATTACTAATATTTAACAATGACAAGAATTGTTTTTCATCAATAATTGCTATTCCAAATTGTTGTGCTTTTTTATTTTTTGAAGAACCACTTTGAGTATCGTTTGTAACTAAATAGGACAAATCTTTAGTTACAGACGATTTCGTTGTGCCACCATTCTTTTTAACAAGCTGTTCTGCATCGTTACGTTTCATTGTTACAAGCTCACCTGTAAAACAAAATGACTTTCCAGATAATAATCCTTCTTGAGCACCTTCAATTTCAATAATTTTTTCATTAACTAAAAATTGCATTTCTGCAGCATTTTCTTTTAAGCCATCACAAATTGTTTTTGCAGAAATTTCTGCAAATCCATATACGCTTGCAATCTGAGTTTCATCAGCACTTAGCATTTTTTCCAAAGTATTAAAACCTGCTGTTACAAGTTTTTCTGCAGATGTTTCACCAAATCCTTCTATATCAAAGGCTCCTAAAAATACAGGTAAAGTCATTCTTCTATGATTCTGTATTGAATTATATACTTTGATTGCTCCTGCAGACTCTTTTTCATTTTCAATGCTTTCCTCATTTAAGAAATAAGGAACAAGATCTTCAACAGTAAGTTTATAGATGTCGGAAATAGATGTGACTTTTTTTGTTTTAAAAAGCTCTGTTATCAATGTTTCACCTAAATCTCGAATATCCACAACCTGCTGGAATTTTAATAACTGATGAAGCACCCTCTTTTCACATCCCTTGTTAGGACAATATAAACGGCTTCCTTCATCAATTAAAGGTGTTTTACAGCATTCACAAATGGTTGGAAAAGGGATGGGAGTCGTAACCAAATCTTTTTCTTCTACGACATTTTCAATTTTAGGAATAATTTCACCACGCTTTACAACAACAACATGACTTCCAATTGCAACACCAAGAGCACGCATTGTATCTGGATTTGCAAGACTTGCTCTCTGAACTTTTGTACCATTTAATTCAACTTCATCAAAAATTGCCACCGGAGTATAAGTACTACCAGAAATACTCCACTCAACTTCCCTTAAAGTGGAAACGGCTTCTTCCAAACTGAATTTAAATGCAATTTGTCTGTCTGGACGGGCACGACTGGCATCTTCAAAATTAATTATATCTTCTTTTACAACAAGTCCATCAATATCATAGGGAATAATATTTTTCCGGTCTTCCATTACCTTTGCACGGTAATCAATAACCCGCTGAGGATTTTTACAAATAACAAGTTTTACAACATTAAAACCAAGATCCATTAAAAATTTAATTTTTTCTTTTTCTGTTTTAAAAAAAGTTTGTCCATCAGTAGCAAGGGCATCATATACAATCAGGGTAAGATATTCACTACCTTCTCCATCCTTTCGTTTCATTAATCCATTTGCAGCATTTCTACAATTTGCCTTGTCAGAAAAATATTTTTCATGTACTTCATGGGTCATAATTACTTCACCACGAATTCCACCAGTAAAATCAATTACATTCCCATCCTTCAAAAGTGCTGGATATACTCCCTGCATTTTTTTTGCATTCTGAGTAATGTCATCTCCAACAACTCCATCTCCACGAGTAACTGCTCGTTTCAGCATTCCATGTTCATACTGAAGTTCAAGAGAGGCTCCATCCAGTTTATATTCAACAAGATATTCCTGATAAACATGCTTACCAGCCCATTCTAAAAACTGTTCAGGATTGGCAGCTTTTTCTTGACTTCCCATTGGCATAACATGTTGAACCTTTGCAAAATTACCAGAATCAGCACCAACTTTTGATAAAATAGGATTTTTAGGATCCAGTTCTTTTAACTCATCCCATAATTTATCAAATTCAGCGTCAGATATTTCACCTTCCCCATCATAATATGATTTCTGGTATTTTTTAATTAGAGATTCAAGCTCTGTAATTCTTAGATTTTTTTCATCAAATAATTCTGCCATAGTCCCACCCGTAATATTAGAATTATAGTTATTTTTTTTCGAAAAAGATTTCTGTGATTACTCTATCCGCAGCCATTCCTTTTCTTTCAAACTTAGTTTGATTTCGCCATAGTTGAGGTTCAGCAAAACCCTCATATTTATTCTTCAATCCAGGAGTATCTGTTAATTGTTCCAAAGCAAATTCTGCATATTCCAGCCAGTCTGTAACAAAATATAAATAACCACCTGCTGATAATTTTTTTGCAAGTAAATCTGTTCTTGGACGCTGTAACATTCTTCTCTTATGATGCTTCTTTTTAGGCCAAGGATCTGGAAAGAAAATATGAAAACCATTAATAGAATTATCTCCAAACATGTTTTGAAGAACTTCCATTGCATCATATTCTATAATATATAAGTTTTTAAGCTCATTTTTTTGAATTTCGCTTAATAATTTTCCAACACCTGGTGTATGCACTTCTATGCCAATATAATTTATATTGGGATTTGCTTTAGCAATTTGCCATGTTGCATCCCCCATACCAAATCCAATTTCAACAATAATAGGATTAGTATTACCAAAAATATCAACAAAGTTAATTCTTTTATTTTCAAAAGGAATACAATATACAGGAGCAAGTTCTTTATAAGCTTTTTCTTGTGCTGCAGTCATTCGACCTGCCCGAAGGACATATGTTTTTACTTCACGCTTAATTAAAGGTAAAGAATCATTACTATCATCATTCATTTTAATCTCCAGGAGTTACTTTTTCAGAAGGCAAAATACACATTGTAGATCTATTGTCTAAAATCCAAATAATATTATAACTTTCCGCATTATTATATTTTAACCAGATATCACGATTTGTTTTAAAATCATCTGATTTAGTACCAAAAAACAACAGCTTATTTTCACTATCATAAATGCAAATATTTTCTACTGCACCACTTTTTTTCATTTCATCCACAGCAGCATCAGCTTTTAGTGATAATAATTCTTTTTTATAATTTAAATTATAATCGTATTCAAGATTTTCATTAGCTTTTGTTGTAATGGTAATATTATACATTCCATCTGAAAAAACATCCCCATCTGGTAAAACAAAGGAAGCATATCCTGCATAATTTATATCTGAATTCGTAAACCTAAATAAATCTTCAGTTTCCCAACAAAAATCAGAATTTGAATCTTTAATTGTAATTGAATTAAATTTTCTTACATCAGTATTTGAAGCAATAAACAAACTTAATCGTTGTTTTGGAAAGGAATCCTTATTTTTGTATTCATATATAACCTTTGAATTTACTTCTTTAATCACAGCAGATTCCTGGGAACAAGAAATAAAAAGAAACAAAGAGAATATAAAAATAAACGTTTTTGCTTTCATATATTAAAAATTAAAATTCAATGTTATGACAGTTAAATCACTTGCAGAGAATTGGTTTACAAGAGATTCAAACTTAACATTAACCTTTTTACATGCATCATCAAGGTAAGAAAGATAATAAAGACCTAAATCTGTTCCTTCCTGACCTTCTGGCAATTGGCGATAGAAGTCAATAAGAGTTTTGTTAGCAGTATTAGAAGATTTTGCATTGTCAATATTTTCTTTAACTTCCTGAAATTCATCATCTTTATTGTACAATGTAATTGAGAGTCTACCTTGTTTTCCAATTGATGATGAACCGCCACCAAGCTTCCAGGAAATAAATACTAACTCATGTTTACGTTGTAATTCCTGAACAATTTTTGCACGAACTTCAGGATCAAAAATCAAAGCATCAATATCATCAACACCATGATACATAGACTTTGCTTCTTTTCGGATATTTGTATTTTCATTATTCAAAGCAAGTTCCATTACCATTACAGAAATATATTCTGCTACTTTTGATTTTTCCATGTAAGAACTAAGAAGATTTCTTAATTCAATAAACATTTCATTTGCACCATCTGATTTGTGGAACAATGTAATAATATACCAGTTCATCAAACCAAGACGGTTCATAAATTTTTCAGACATTAAAAGATAAATATTTTTTTCTTCATCTGTATAATCTTTATTTGTCATAATAGCTTTCCAGATTGGATCTAGAATGCTTCTTCTTGTCTGCTGAATAATATTTTCTTTATTTTGAAGAATTGTACGCAACTGTTTTTCAGGCATACGGGTTTTTTCATCAATAAGGTGAGATGGATTTTGTCTGTTATGCTTTCTAACACATTCACACTGAATTAAAGCGTTATATACTTCTCTATCAAACTGTTTATATAGAAGGGAATAAACTACAACTTTAGAAAGATCCATTACTTCCTGTCTGGATGAAACAAATTCCGACATGGAAATTTCAATTTTAGAAATATAATCCAAAAGAATCATACTCTGAACTGACTGAGGAGAAAATTTATTTAAAGAGATTCCATACTCATCAACATTATCAGCAAGTTTGAATCTAAGAAGTTTTTTATTGTTACTAATAAAATTCGATGCACCATCTTCAGTGAGTATTACTTTTAATGGCAATTCAATAATAAATTTTTTATCGCCTGAGCTCATTTTCCTAAAACCTACGAAAACTTTTTTAATGAGTTTTAATTTCTTCTATTATACATTAAGGGTCTTGCATTGTAAACACTTAAATAATAAACTAGAATAAGATGAATTCCTTAAAAAAATATATTCTTTGTTTCATATCACTAATATTTTTTTCACTTTCTCTTTCAAGTCAAGCTTCAAAGCTCAAAGGAATTGCTCTCTGTGATTATTTATATGATTTTTTTCAAGAATTCAATTTTAATGTAGAAAAACAGAATATTGTGGCACCAGGAGATAATATTTTTCCTTATAATCTGGTTATACATTTTGATAATCAAAATAATTATGATCAAAACAATCTGATTGTCTGTGTAAATATGGAAAGTGCTATTACACATCAAAAAATTATTTTTGATTTAATAAGTCAACTTAATTTTGTGAACTTTAATTCAACTCTTTTATTTATTTATGATTCCCAACTTCCCTATTCGGATATTATGGCTGCCACAGGTATTGATGACTTTTTGTTAAATCTTAATACTGATAAAAATTACACAGCAATTATTTTTGATTTAGATTCAGAGGAAAATACAATTCAAACTGGTGCTCATGGACAGACATCTCCTTCCTGGTTAATTGATGCAACATACAATGCTTATTTAAAAGAAAAGCTTTCTCAAGATTTGCCAGTTTATTATATTAGTCAGATTTCAAAACTAAAAATTCATACAAATGAAATTTTCAGTGCTTTTGCAGAAAAAAATATCCCTATTATTTCAGCAGGCTTTAATGTTTCAAAAACAAAGGAAGAAACAATATCCAAAGTTATTTTTAATTTTTTTGATGCCTATTCAAAAGATAAAAACTCAGAATGTAATTATCACTCCCTAATGATTCGTATTGGAAACAAAAAATTTCTTCTTTCTGAATACAATATCATAAAAGTATTAATTATTATCACTTTTTTAAGTCTTGCCTTTGTATTTATTCTTGCTTATTTGAACAGCAGTATTAAAAGTCTGGCCTGGACAGATTTACGAAAAAACTGGTACACAGTTTTTGTTACTTTCATTTTAATGCTAGGTGGAGCTTTTTTTGCAAAGCTTATATATATTGCATTTACACAAAACGGAAGCTCTGCCTCCACCGCCTTTGGACTCCCTGTTTTGCAAATAATTTTTTCATCAGCCCTTGTTTCTGCTTTTTTTCTTTTAGAAGTTTTGTTTCATAAAAAAAGCTATGGAGAACGTTCCATCGATATCATCATTGTTTTACTGACTTTTATTAATCAGGCACTTTTCTGTTTAATTGATGTTTCTCTCTTCCCACTTTTCCTGTTTATTTGCTGTTGTTCCATTTTGTCCTTAATTCTTCACAGAAACTGGTTTCATATTGTACTTTTTATTGTATTTATTGTATTGTACATTCCTTATGTTTCACTTTTATATAAATCCAGCGACACTTTATCCTTAAAAGAATTCTTTATTAATAATTCTATATATGTTTATGCTGTTTGTTTTGCTGCTCTTCCAATTTTTATGATGTGGCTTAGAATTTTAACCGCAATTCAAAAGAAAATTTCTAAAAACTCTTCTTTCATAATTATTATTTCAGCTTCTTTTGCATTCTTTATGCTAACTTTCATCATATTCAACAAAATTGCCTATTCAGATAAAAAAGCAGAATCCAAAGAACTTCAAATTTCTAAAACTGAAGATATTTCTAATAAATATATAAAGCTTGAATATACAGACAAGCAGATTTTTGAAAATACATACAGAACAATTCAGATAAATTTACAAGATGATGTTTTGTGTGCACAAATAAATGTTATTAATGATGAAGGTACGCCGGTTTTGTATTCAGAAAATTCATATATTCAATCAAATACAAACTCAGCTATTTTCACTGTGCCTCTAAATCCTCCAAGAAAAATGTATTTTAGTTATGGAACAAATAATTCAAAACAAATTATTGAAGTAAAAATTCTAAAGCTTGAAAATGACACACCTTTTATATATACAAAATCCATTACAGCAGGTGAAAAATAATGGGGCAGTTACAACACTGGTTTTTACATGTTGATTTAGACGCTTTTTTTGCCTCTGTAGAACAATTAGATCATCCAGAATACAGAGGCAAACCTGTTATAGTTGGTGGAAAGCCTGATGACAGAAGAAGTGTTGTTTCTACCGCCTCCTATGAAGCTCGTGCTTTTGGTGTTCATTCTGCAATGCCTACAGCCCAAGCTTACAAACTATGTCCCCAGGGAATATTTGTTCATGGCAGAATGGAACGATACGCCCAGATATCATATAACATTATGGAAATTCTAAAGAATTATTCTCCTGATGTAGATCAAATGTCTATTGATGAAGCTTTTCTAGATATTACGGGAACAGAGAAATTATTCGGCCCTCCAGAAACTGTTGCCCAAAAGATAAAATTAGACATTAAAGAGCAAACAGGATTAACAGTTTCTATTGGTTTAGCACAATCTAAATATCACGCAAAAATTGCATCAGATATTAATAAACCAGATGGCTTTTATTTTGTAAAACCTGGTACAGAAGAAAATTTTATGCTTAATCTTCCACTAAAAAAAGTTTTTGGAATTGGGAATAAAACATTACAAAAGCTGAACAACTGTGGAATAAAAACCACAAGAGATATTCACGAAAAAAGTCTGGAATGGTTGCAATTTATGTGTGGCGAAAATCAAGGATTTTTTTTGTATAACGTAGTTCGTGGAAAATTCGATGATAATCGCTTTGGGAATGCTACAAAATCCCATTCTATAAGTGCAGAAACAACTTTTGCTTATGATGTAACAGATTGTTATACTTTGGAAACTGTAATACTAAATCTTGCTTATTCAATATTTTTTCGTCTGTTAAAAGAGCAAGGATATTCCAGAACTGCATTTGTAAAAATCAGATATGAAGATTTTTCAACTGTGTCTATTCAACAGACTTTTGAAAAAAATATCAGTAATTTAGATTTTTATTATGAAATACTAAAAGAACTTTTTGAAAAAAAATGGGAAAAAAATAGAGGTGTAAGACTTATTGGTGTTGGTCTTGAAAATATCGAAAAAGAAGACAAACCAATGCAACAAGAACTATTTGATGACGCTACTGAAAAAAAACAGAAAGTGGAAAAAGCAATCTTATCCATGTCTCAAAAACATCCTGAATTAAAGGTACATAAAGCTCGAATGATGGAAAACTTAAAAAACAATTTTAAATCATTATTATTAATAGTGTTTCTTTCCACCTCCCTCTTTTCACATCCCCTCCACTCTCAGGAAACTACAGACGACTTTTTTAAATATAACATTTCTGGCTTTTGGGAAACAGGATTTTCAGGAAATTTTCTTTCCACTTTTGGAAATAATACAGAATTTGCATTTTCACCTGCAGTTCCGGTTTTTAAACAGAACATTGATTTGACAGCAGATTTTTCACTTGGCTCAAACTGGAATTTTTACATAAACTTTGCTGACAATTTTAACAAAAATACATATACAATTTCTTTTACAGGTCAAAATTATCTGAAAAACTTTGTTTTCTCAAATAGAAATATTATCTTTCCCAAAGATTATTCTTCATCTCAATTAAATCTAAACCCAGGTGGAGGAAACAATGAAGCCCCAGGAATTCTTTTTCGCTGGGAAGATAAAAAAAATAGTAAATATCAGGCAGATTTCATATTACGTTATGATATGACAACATCAGAAGCCGCAACTTTTTATGGAAAGAATAAAGTTTCAGATATAACCATATCACCCTCCGCTTATATTCAAGGAAGATTTTTTATCATTCCAGATTCTTCAGCCATTTCTCAAATACAAGATATTTATATAGAAACTGAATCCTCATTACCAGAAGCATATTATTTAAACGGACAAAAATTTAGAAAATTAGACTCTTCTGAATATTTAATTCTGACAGAAAGTAAATTACTTATTCTTTCTAAATCAGCGGCAAAAAAAATTAATGAGATGAATCCCAAAATTATTGTTACTTTTACAGAGGATTCCATACTATCAAATTTAAAAAGTACACTAGGTTCTTATGGGGACCAATCATCATATTTGGGTAAAATCCAAACCTATTTTTCATCTTACAATAAAGAAATCAATCTTGAAGCTTATACCTATGATTTAAATGCCAGAATAAACAATAAAAATGGACTTTTAATACAAAACAACAAAGGATTTTCCCCTTTTAATCTATCTTCAGTTTATGAAACTGGTAAACAAAACACTGGGGATATTTTTGTAATAAATACTCAAACAAAACAAAAAATTTCAGATTATAAAGCTTCAACCCTGCAGTTTGATTTTATTCAATTAGCAGAAGATTTTTTTCAAGAAAAAACAAAGGCTGTAACTATCTATTTAGCTGAAATACAGAATAATGATTTTTCACTTCCAGAAAATCGCTATCCATTTACAATATCAAATCCCTTTATATATTTAACTTCCCAATCAGATGATGCTTTATCAATCTTAAATAGATCCTATTCATTAATATCCAATTATGATATAGGAAAAGATGTTGAAGCAAGCAGCATTAAAGTTTTGATAAACGGAATTCCCACTCAAAATTTTACATACTCCCAGACATCGGGATTTGTTTCCATAAATCAAAATGTTTATGATTCAGATAGAATTGATATAACCTGGAATAAACAAGCTTCTAATGCGGACAATGGAACAATTATTTCTGCTGCAGGTTTTAAATATTTTATATCCCCTTCTTTTTCAACTGATGTTACTCTTTCTCTAAGAATTCCATTTAATCCTTTTGTAAATTATGGTACATACAATACAAATCATTCAAGTTATGCCTCATTAACAGGTGGTTTACAATATAAAAAAAATAATATTTCTATTGAAAATATAACATCAATAGGAATTGAAAATCCAAACCTTACTAATTGTTTTATAGCAAATAAAATAAACACTTCTGGAAACAAAACCTATTACAATGAGCAAAAAAGTGCTGCAAAAACACAAACTACACCTAAATTAAAAAAATGTGACATTATTTTGGAGCCATCAAAAAAATCAGATGTTTTAAGTACTATTGGAGAATCTGATTCACAAATCTCTGGATACAAAATTCCAGTTGAATGGAATTTTATTAATGATGAAAACTGGACAAGTATAGATTTTTCACTTTCTCAAGCCGATTTACTATGCAATTCTAATAAATTTGAATTTGCCATAAAAAATGAAAGCTCAGAAGAAATAAAAAACTATAAAATATATTTGCAGTTAGGCATTTTAAAAGAAAATAATATAATTGGATACGAAGAAAATATTCCAACCTGGGATATTACAAGTCAAATTGATTTTTCAGCTTCAATGAAGAATCAATGGCAAAAACTAACTATTCAAATTAAACCTGAAGAGCAAGCACTATTAACCTCCCAAAAAGACGGACGAATTATTATCTACAAAAATGATGATGATGATGCACCATCAAAAGGTAAAATCAGTTTTGGCCCTTATGAATATTATAAAAATGGCATTACAACTAAAGCTAATTCAAATCTTAATGTTGTTTCCACACTATCTTATTCACCATCAGCCAATTCAGCAAAAAATTATTTAAAATCAGATTTTTATTCAGATATGATTAATTGGAACATAAAAAATGTAAACTCAATCACCACTATTGAAGATGCCATCATTACTGCCCATTCCTATTTTCAACCAGCTTCCTTTTCTGATTATGAAATAATAAATTTAGATTTTTCCATCATAGAAGAAACCATCATAGAAAAAACAATTACCCCAAGTCCCTTCCCGGATGAAGATTCACCAGCACTAACATTTATTTTGGATGATTTTCCTTCTGAAAAACAGGCCTTAAAGCTTATGCTTAGCCAAAATACTATTACTTCCATTGCAAAAGATTCTTTTCATACTCTAAAAATTAATACAAGAGAAAATAAAGTTTATATTGATGATGATGAATTATCCTCTGAAGATTATGATTTATATGTAAATAAAACTGTGGCACCTTCAAGACAAATAATTCAATTTAACACATATCATAGTAAAATAAGTAAAGGTTCTTTATTACTTGGAAGTCTATATTACACTAACGCAGATCATTATCTTAATTTGCAAAACCTTTTTAAATTAGACTATAAAAAAGATAAAATAATTGTGAATAAAGATGAAAAAAATATACTACATAATGCTTATCTAAGTTTTACATCAAGACAGGCAGAAACTGTTATTTTTAATTCCCAATCTCCATCAAACTTTTATACTGATGCATTAACAAAAACAGGTATTTCCTTACTAAAAACAGATTTTTCTACTTATTTTTTGATTGATTATTCTTCAAAAGATTCTATTGCTCTTAAAAATTTTGGATATAATATAAAAAACAATGACTTATTTTTTAATTTTATGTCACTTTC
>JAHAZJ010000199.1 GCA_018385315.1 Treponema sp.
GTTCTATAGTTTCCTCGAAGATAACAGGATCTTAAAGTTGTATTTTCAAGAAAAGGTAAAAAAGGCTACCTTGCGGAAACTGAAACAGCCACCAAGCAGAAAGATGCAGCTTTGCTCACTTGTTTTGCTTTCGATGCTTCTTGGAGCGACTGGCTGTGGAAGTGCTGTACATTAAAGGCCCACTTGCGAGCTTTCTAGTAAATACAAACAGTCTTGCTGGAGTTTACGGAAGCTAGTCTGTTTGTTCCTTTTTGGGAAGATGATGTTTCTTTAAATATATTGTGTCATTTTGATACATACATTAGTGACAAATTGTCCCAATAATAGTAAAATATATCATTATGAAATTAAATAATAATGTTGTTGCTTTTACTGGTGGTGGAACAGGTGGTCATATTTATCCAGGACTTGCTGTTGCTGATGAATTAAAAAATATTGCAAAATCTAAAAATCATAAAATTTCTATAATATGGATTGGTTGTTCAAAAGGAATGGACAAAAATATTGTGGAAAAGGGAATGGGTAGTGATGGAACTCCTATTGCTGACATGTTTTATGGTATTCCTTCTGGTAAGCTTAGAAGGTATTTATCATGGCAAAATTTTACCGATTTGTTTAGAATTATTGGTGGTTACTTTGCGGCAAGAAAAGTTTTAAGAAAGACTAAACCTGCTGTTTTGTTTTCAAAGGGTGGGTTCGTTAGTGTACCTCCATGTCTTGCTGCAAAACATTTAGGTATTCCTGTTTTTACTCATGAATGTGATTTTACTTTAGGTCTTGCAAATCGTATTAATTTTAAATCTGCAAAAACAATGTTTGTTTCATATGAAGAAACAAAAAATAGACTTGCTACAGCTGATCAGAATAGAGTAGTTGTAACCGGAAATCCTGTTCGTCCTGTATTTTATCAAACAAATCCTCAAAATGGTCTTAAATTTTTAGGAATTGAAAATAAAGATAAACCGGTTCTTCTAGTTTTAGGAGGAAGCAGTGGTGCAAAACAAATTAACGAATTAGTTTGGAATAATCTTGAATGGTTATGTCAAAATTATATTGTTGTTCATCAGACTGGTCTTGTTAATAATAATGAAAATCAGGAAATTGAATTAAAAAATAAATATGGAAATTATTATAAGCCTTTTGCATTTATTTATAATGAAATGCCAGATGTTGTTGCTTGTTGTGATGTAATTCTTTCAAGAGCAGGTGCTAATTCTATTTGGGAAGCTGCTGTTTTATCAAAACCATCTGTTCTTGTTCCTTTATGTGGAAGTGGTACAAGAGGGGATCAAGTGGATAATGCAAAGTTTTTTGAAGAAAAAAAGGCTGCATTAGTTTTATTAGGCGAAAAAGCTGATTCTGAAAATCTGAAAATTGAATTGACAAAAATGCTGGATATTTCATTTAGAAACGAAATGGAAAAAAATATTAAAGCAATGGTTGGTGAAAAGAAAAGCGTAAATGTAATAGCCCAATATATTTTAGATCAGATTAATTTATAGGAATTTGTATGTTTAATGTTATTGATGTTTTTTTCATCCTCATTATTTTGATTTGTGCTATTGTTGCTGCGGCAAAAGGTTTTGTTAAAGAATTATTTAATAAAATATCCTGGATTGCAGGCATTCTTGTTGGGTGTCTGTTTGCAAAAAAATTACAGCCTTTTCTTATTTCTGTTGTAAAATCTGATTTTCTTGCACTTTTAGTTTCTTTTCTTTTGATTTTTGCAGTAGTATTTTTAATTATTCAAATACTTAAAACTGTAATTGGTCATGCATTCGAAGGGGATATTATGAAGGGATTAGATAAAGCTCTAGGTTTTTTTCTTGGTATTATTGAAGGAATGGCTCTTGTAATGTTTATTATTATCATTGCTAATAGCCAGAACCTTATTCCTGTGGATAGCATTTTTAATAACAGTTTCTTTTATAATTTGATTAAACCTCTAATTCCCAATACCGCCACTCTTATACCAAAGGAATTTGCGTAATGTTTGAAAATCTTGTTAGTCAAAAAACTGGAAAACTTCTCATAAAAGATATAAAAAATGGAATATTGCCTCCTGCAATCTTATTTTCTGGTGAAGAATATTCTGGAAAACTTACTGCCGCATTAGAATTGGCCAGAATTCAATCTTGTACTGGAGAAAATAAAGCTTCCTGGGGATGTGATTGTCCTTCTTGTATGAGACACAAAGCTTTGACCTGTACAAACATGATTTTAATGGGACCAAGAGATTGTGCTTTGGAGATTTCTGCTGCAAAAGATACTTTTATTAAAGCTTATAGAGATAACACTCCATATTTAACTGCTGCAAGATATTTGTTTTTAAGAAGTATTCGAAAATTAACATTAAGATTTAATGGAATTTTGCTTCAAGGTGACAAAGATTTGTCAAAAATTGGCGCATTAATTCAGGATATAAATGATGATTTAGAGCTTTTAGATTTTCCAAGACCATTAATTCCCTTTGATGAAGCTGTTAAATTATGTGAATCACTTGAAAGTAAAGCTAGAGATTTAGAAAGAGATTTTTTATATGATTCAATTCCAATCAATCAGATAAGAAATATGGAAGATTGGGCCTACGTTAAATCAGAAGAAGGGAAAAAAACAATAATTATTGAAAATGCAGAAAGAATGTTGCCTGGTGTTCGAAATGCTTTATTAAAAATCCTTGAAGAACCACCTGCAGACTGTCAATTTATTTTGATAACTTCAAAAAAGAATGCTGTTATGCAAACTATTCTTTCTAGAGTAAGAAATTATAATTTTTCTTCCCGAACTTTGGAACAACAGCAAAATGTTATTAAAGGTATCTACAGAAATGAATATTTTAATGGAAAAATTGGTGAATACCTGGAGACTTTTTTGCCTGTTCCTGCGGCTAAATTAAAAGAAGAAGCCCAAAATTATTATTCACAAATAGTTCGTGGTTCTATTCCTCAAACTTCTGAAATTGTAAAGAATTGTGGAAAATTTGAACCCCGTTTAAGCTTAAAAATATTTTTAAATCATATTTCAACTATGCAAAAACCATTATTAAAATCTCAAAATGGTTGTGAAGCGGCCCTGGAAAGTTTACAAAAGATAAAAACTGCCTGGGAAAATGTTACAATGTATAATCAATCTGTAAATTCAGCATTAGAAATTCTGGTAAGAGATTTAAGTAAAATAAATATTACATACGGACGAATTTTATGCGAGGCTATGTAAAAAGAGTAACACAAAAGGCATCTAAACTATCAAAAGAACAAGTCCTTTCAATTCTGGAAGATGTTTTAGAAGAAAATGAAAGCTTATATTCTATTTTTGAATCCATCTCAACAGGTATATTAATTGTAGACAATGATTTTATTCTGCAGCAGGCAAATTCTATTGTAGAAAGTCGTCTTCCTTTTAATGTGCATACTGATGATCCAAAAGCAAATATGCTTCCTGTTTGGGATATTATTGATGATGATGATATTTGTATTTATTTAAAAAATTGTTTTTCAAAATCTATTACAAATAGCTCTGAAGATTTTTCTATTATGACTCCTGGTGGAAATGTTAGATTTATTACTTTAGCAATCACACCCTTAATTCATAAAGGTGAGTTAAAAGGACGAATAATTCTTGTTAGAGATATTACTGAAAATAAAAATCAGGAAGTCAGGCTTCATCGTATGGAAAATATGGCAAATCTAACAAATCTTGCTGCCGGAATGGCTCATGAAATTAAAAATCCATTAGGAGCAATAAGTATTCATATCCAGCTTGTTCAAAAAGCATTATTAAAAGCTCGTGAAAATGAGAATATTCTTCCAGATAAAAAATTTGTTGAAAATCATATTGATGTAGTAAATGAAGAGGTTGAACATTTAAACAAATTGATTATGGATTTTTTACTGGCCGTCAGACCTGTAAATGCAACTTTAGAGTTAAAAAATCCTGGAAAATTAATTCAGAATATAGTTGATTTCTTTACGCCGGAATTTAATAATGAAAAAATAAAAGTGAATTTTGATGTGAAGGATAACGGTGCAAAAATTATGCTGGATGAAAAACTATTAAGAGAAATAGTTTTTAATCTTTCACAAAATGCATTAGCCGCAATTAAAACAAAAAAATCAAACATAGACACGTCTATTGATGAACAATATGATGCTATCTTTGCTATAAAATGTTTTAAAACTGAAAATCGCTATATAATTCAGGTTCAAGATAATGGTTGTGGCATGTCTAAAGAAAATGTTTCTAAAATTTTTGAACCATATTTTACTACAAAAGCAAACGGTACTGGTCTTGGAATGACAATGGTTTACAAAATTGTTAAAGAATTTTCAGGGGAAATTAATGTGGATTCTATAGAAAATGTTGGCACCACTTTTACAATGATTTTTCCTCTTCCACAGAAAAATAAAAAATTATTAACTAATGAAGGAATCTAATATGAATCAATTAACAATTCTAACTATAGACGATGAAGAAAATATTAGAAATGGTCTGGCCGATAATTTTGAACTGGAAGGTTACAATGTTTTACAGGCTTCCAATGGAAAAGAAGGACTTGCAATAATTGCAAAAGGAGGTGTTGATTTAGTAATAACAGATTTAAGAATGGATGGAATCAGTGGTGAAGAAGTTGTTCAACATGTTACTACAGAAAATCCTGGTATTCCAATTATTGTATTAACTGGCCATGGAAGTATTGAAGAAGCAAATAAAGCAATAAAAGCTGGTGCATATTATTTTCTCACAAAACCTTTGAATCTAGACCACCTGAATAAAATTGTAAAAAATGCATTAACAGAACGTTCACAACAATTAAAAATTAAAGAATTACAGGAACGTTTAAAACATAATCAGAATGCTGATGATATGATTGGTAAATCTGCCGAACTAAATAAAGTCAGAGCAATGATATCTAAAGCTGCACCGACAAAGGCTAGTGTTTTAATTACAGGAGAAAGTGGTGTTGGTAAAGAACTGGTTGCACGGGCAATACACAATCAATCTCCAAGAAAAGATAATGCTTTTATTGTTGTTCATTGTGCAGCCTTGTCTGAAACTCTTTTAGAAAGTGAATTGTTTGGTCACGAAAAAGGTGCCTTTACTGGTGCCGATAGTTTAGCTCATGGAAAATTCGAACTTGCAGATGGGGGTACAATTTTTCTAGATGAAATTGGTGAAATAAATTTAAGCACTCAAATTAAACTGTTAAGAGTACTGCAGGAAAGAAGTTTTGAAAGAGTAGGGGGAGAAAAAACAATTAATGTGGATATAAGAATTGTTGCTGCGACCAATAAAAATCTAGAAGAAGAAGTTCGTGCTGGTAAGTTTAGAGAAGATCTTTTTTACAGACTTAATGTTGTTAGAATAGAAATGCCAGCCTTGAGAGAAAGAAAAGACGATATTCCACTTTTAATGCACGGATTTTTAAAAGAATTTAATATTGAAAATCAGAAAAATATTTTAGGTTTTGATAACAGAGCTAAATCAGCCATATTAAAATATTCATGGCCAGGTAATATTCGTGAATTAAGGAACTGTGTTGAAAGTGCTGTAGTAATGTGTACTAAAGATCAAATCAGTTTTGATGATTTACCTTCCACAGTTAGAAGTGGATGTGATATTTCTGCAATTACTATTCCAGCTGGCATTACAATGAATGAAGCAGAGAAAATAATCATTACTGAAAATTTAGCATTAAATAACGGGAATAAAACAAAAACTGCTGAAACCTTAGGTATTGGTCGTAAAACACTGCATAGAAAATTGATTGAATATGGAATTGAAAAAGAAGATAGTGAAGAGTAGGTTATAATAATTATTAATATGTATAAAAAATTATACATATTAATAACTAGGAGAAAAAGTATTTTATAACTATATCAAAGGCATTTTTAAGCTCTTCTGGAGTGAATAAAATGCCTTTTTTATTTGTAGTATCAGGGTGATTTTCCCTTAAAATTTTATGATATTGCTTTTTTAATTTATCTAATGTCAAATTTTCTACAGACACTATATGTAGTGTGTCTAAACTTTTTGACACTATACAAGGTATATGCATAAGCTTTGTATATTTATGCATATTTATACATTTTAAATCCTCTTCTTTTATAATGGTTCCCACGTTGTTTTCATTCTCTGTTGTGTATTTTTTTCGGAAATTTTCTTCATTAATAAAAGAAAAAGGATCAGAATTTTCCCCATTATCCTTGTAATTAACGGGGTTCTGATCCTTTGTTATATCATCCTGTGGAATTTCGCCTGTTTCAAGCACGTTGTTGAGTAAATTACCTAACCTTTCGTACATGTCAGACATAACTATAAAAGTTAAATTTCAGTTCCAGCCGGGATAGTTGCACCTTTACGAATAACGATGATGCCGTCTGCACTATAGAATGAACCGTGGTCACCATCTTCATACTTTCTTCCTGTAACACCAATTTTACAGTTATCACCAATTTTTGCATTCTTATCAATGATAGTGTTGGCAATTTTACAGTTTTTACCAATTCCTGTTACTGGTTTTCCTGCAGCAATTCCTTCTTTCTTTTCTGCTTCTGTATCATAATAATCGGCACCCATCATAATAACACCATTTAATTCTGTACCTTCATTAATGATTGAGCGGACACCAATTACAGATTTATTAAGTTTAGCTTCTGTAATGATACAACCTTCCGAAGTAAGAGAAGAAGAAATTTCTGCCTTGTTGATTTTTGAAGGAGGAAGATTTCTCATGTGAGTATAGATTGGCTGTGTTTCACCAAAGAAATCGAAGGTTGGATAAGGTTCTGTTAATGCAATATTTGCATCGTAGAAACTCTTTATTGTACCAATATCTTCCCAATATCCGTCAAATACATATGAATTAATCTTTTTCTTGCCAATTGCTAAAGGAAGAATTTCTTTACCAAAGTCAGTGTATTTTTCATTTTCACCACTAAGTACTTCTTCCATTGTATTTGCATTGAAAATATAAATACCCATTGAAGCAAGGTATTCTTTTTCTGGAGGAAGAGCACCACGAGCTTCTGCAGGAATTTTCCATGCATCAATATTCTGATCTGGCTTTGGTTTTTCCATAAATTCTTTTACACGATTATCCTGATCGATTTTCATAATACCGAAACCAGAAGCATCGTGACGATTTACTGCTGTTGTAGCAATAGTAACATCAGCACCGGATTTAATATGGGCATCCATAAATGCTCTTAAATCCATTTTGTAAAGCTGGTCACCAGAAAGAATAATATAATGGGTTGGTTTTTGTGTCTTAAAATGAATAAAGTTTTTTCTTACCGCATCAGCTGTTCCTTCATACCATCCAGAATGTTCCAAGGTCTGTTCTGCAGCAAGAATTTCAACAAATCCACCTGAGAAACGGTCAAAATTATAAGAATTTGAAATGTGAAGATGAAGGGATGCTGAATTAAACTGTGTTAAAAGATAAATCTTCTTGTATCCAGAGTTAATACAGTTTGAAATTGGAATATCAACAATTCTGTATTTTCCACCGAAAGATACTGCTGGCTTGGATCTTTCCTTTGTTAATGGGTAAAGACGAGTTCCCTTTCCACCACCTAAAATAATACACAAAACTCTTGGTTCATCAGACATATAAAGACTCCTTAGTAATTTATAACTATTTATAAAATTTAATTGAATTAAGGTACATTTATTAATAAGTAAATTATAAGTCTGAAATACTGGTTTTGCAAATTATTTAAAAAAATATAAACAAATTTTTTATAACTCCGATATAAGAAGTAGATGTAAATTGAAATAATTTGGAGGATTTATGATTCGAGGTTGGTATACTGGTGCTTCTGGTATGAATGCACAACAGTACAGATTAGATGCAATTTCAAATAATCTGGCTAATGTTGATACAGCTGGTTATAAAAAAGATATAACAGTTAGTAAAAACTTTTCAGAATTACTAATCAGACGTACAAATTTTGATGGTGTGTACTCTGTTCCTGATGGTTCAGCAGATGCGGCACCAATTATTGGTACTTTAGGAATTGGTGTAGAAATCAATGAAAACTACACAGATTTTTCACAAGGCTCTTTTAAATTGACAAATACAAAAACTGACATTGCACTTGGTAATGAAGGTTTTTATGTAATAGATACACCTTATGGTGAACGTTATACAAGAAACGGAAACTTTTTTATTGGTAAAGAAGGAATTCTTGAAACAAAAGATGGATATCCTGTATTAGGTGAAAATGGTCCGATTTATGTTGAAAATGATCATTTTATGGTTAATCAGGATGGAATAATTCTTTCAGAAGATGGACAGGAAATTGACCGATTCCAGGTTGTTCGCTTTGATAATGAACGATATTTGGAAAAAATGGGAAATAGTTTTTACAAAGCAAATGAAATTACAGGTCCTGCTCATATTGCAGAAGGTGATGAACGTCCAAGATTTGTTCAGGGATATACTGAAACATCAAATGTAAATGTTGTTAATGAAATGGTTCAGATGATTGAAGTAAACCGCGCTTATGAAGCAAATCAGAAGTCAATTCAATCTGAAGATTCAATGCTTAGCACACTTTGGACAAAGGTTGCTGCAGGTAGATAAGGTTAGGAGAAGTTAAATGGTAAGATCTTTATGGACAGCCGCTACAGGCATGAATGGACAACAGTCAAATATTGATGCAATTTCAAATAACCTTTCAAATGTTAATACTACAGGTTATAAACAGCAGCGTGTAGAATTTGAAGATTTGATGTATCAAAACTTAAAATTAGCTGGTACACCTGCAACTGAAGATACTGTAACTCCTGTAGGAATTCAGCAGGGAACTGGTGTAAAAGTTGCTGCTACACAGAGAATCATGAATCAGGGTTCTTTACAGAATACTGGTGTAGATACTGATATTGCTATCGTTGGTGAAGGTTTCTTTAGAGTTATGCAGTATGATGGTTCTTATGCATATACTCGTGATGGTTCTTTTAAAATCGATTCAAATGGTCAGCTTGTTAATTCTAATGGTTTAAGAGTAATGCCAGAAATTATTTTACCAGAGGGATATGATGTTTCGACATTAAATGTTACTCAAACTGGTAAAGTAAGCGTAAAAGTAAATGGTGGTAATGATCCAGTTGAAGTAGGTCAGCTTGAATTATATAGATTTCCAAACCCTGTTGGTTTACAGGCTGAAGGTGACAACTTATTTAAAGTTACTAATGCCTCTGGAGAAGCTATTGCTGGTCGTCCAGGATATGAGGGCTTTGGTGATACTCGTCACAAATTTTTGGAAATGAGTAACGTATCTGTAGTTAACGAAATGGTTCAAATGATTGTTGCCCAAAGAGCTTATGAATTCAACTCAAAGGCAATTCAGACATCAGATAATATGCTTTCAACTGCAGTACAGTTAAAGAGATAAAGTTTTTAATAACAGGTGAATGATATGAATGTGGGATTAGTATCAAATACATATAGCTCAATTACAAATGGAAATGCCGCTTTTCAAAGTGCTAAAACAAATGCTGACAATGCAAAATTTAGTGAACTTCTTGAAACATTGCAGCGTCAGAATGATGGAAGGGGAACAGTTTCTTCTTCGGAAATTAATGTTGATGGAAGATTAAATGGCGAATATACAACAGGATTTGCAGGAGCTTTTACAAGTGAAAAAGATAAAGTTGCAAATCCACAAGGTGCTGCTGTAAATCAGGCTAATCCCCATGTTCAGACAAAAACAATTGATAAGACAAGTAAATTGTATGAAAAAGCTCTTGAACTTGAAGGTTTTTTCGTAAAACAAATGCTTTCTTCTATGAGAAATACAGTAATGAAATCAAAAGAAGATGATTTTGGTAAAAAAATGTATGAAGATATGTTGTATGATCAGTATGCTGAAAATATGACAAAAACAGCAGGATTTGGTCTTGCAGATCAGATTTATTTAAGCTTGGTATAAGACAGAGTTATTTATATAATTCTCCATTATAAAGTTTACATCTATTTAAGATCGTGGTGCGTTGCATTACGGTCTTTTTTTATATAAGTTGTTTTTAATTTACAGAATGTTTATAATATAAACATGACAGATCAATTACAATTGCCAGAAAATATGTCTGGTGTTCATATTCATTTTGTTGGAATTAAGGGAACTGGAATGGCCGCTCTTGTAGAAATTTTATATCACAATGGTGCTATTATAACTGGTTCTGATGTAGCAGAAAGATTTTATACAGATGAAATTCTTGAAAAATTAAATATAAAAGCTCTTCCATTTGACTCAAAAAATATTACAGAAGATATTCAATATGTTGTTTATTCATCAGCCTATAAACTTAATAAGAATCCTGACTTAATTGAAGCAGTAAAACGTGGTATTCCTTGTTTGTTATATACTCAGGCCCTGGGCTCTTATAGTGAAAGAGCATATTCTTGTGGAATCTGTGGAGTTCACGGAAAAACTTCTACAACTGGTTTAACCGGTACAATATTAAAGGAATTAGATTTACCTGCACAGGTTTTGGCAGGTTCTATTATTAAATCATTTGGTGACACTTGTACTTTTACGTCACCATTAATAAAAAAAGAAAAGAAATCTGTTTTCGTTGCAGAAACTTGTGAATATCAGCGTCATTTTATGAGTTTCTGTCCTCAAAAAATTATTTTGACATCTGTAGAACCTGATCATCAGGATTATTATCCCACATATGAAGATATTCGACAGGCATTTATTGATTATATTTGCAAATTACCAGAAAATGGACAAGTAGTTTATTGTGCAGATGATAAAGGTGCCGTTGATACAATTACCTTAGCTTCAAAAATACGTCCTGATGTTCAGATGATTCCATATGGAGAAAAGGCTAAGGGTGATTACAAATTAACTTTTGGTAAAGTTCAAGAAGAAAAGAATAATTTTAAGTTGCAGCTTTTCGATAAAGAACTATATCTTAAAGTACCAGGACGTCATGAAGTAATGGATGCCTGTGCTGCTGTTGCTCTTTGTTGTGAATTACTCCGGACTTTTGGAAAGAATCCTGCCGATTATGTTGAACAGATTGCTGTTGGTTTAAGTAATTTTGCCGGAGGAAAACGTCGCAGCGAAATTATTGGAAAAATGAAAACTAAAATCGGAAATGATGTTGTTGTTATTGATGATTATGGACATCATCCTACAGCAGTAAAAACAACATTGGAAGGATTTAGGGAGTTTTATAAAGGTCGTAAAATAATTGTAGATTTTATGAGTCATACATATTCCAGAACCCAGGCTTTAATTAAAGAATTTGCTGCAAGCTTTGATAGTGCTGATGTTGTCATTTTGCATAAAATTTACAGTTCTGCCAGAGAAAATCCTGCTGATTTTAATATTACAGGTTTAACTCTTTTTAATGAAACTGTGAATCATTTGAAATCTGTTAAAGAGGAAATGCTGGCAAAATATTATGACGAAATTCTTGATGCAAAGGATTTTGTAATGGAAGAATTGAACAAGCCTTTAGATTCTCGTTATCCCGATGGTTATTTATTTGTAACTATGGGTGCTGGCGATAACTGGAAACTAGGAAAAGCAATTTTAGAAAATAAATAATTTTATAAGGAAGTTTTTTATGATTTCAATGACAGGTTATGCCTACGAAGAAGTTACATCTGAAGCTGCAGTTATTAGTGTAGAAATAAAATCAGTTAATTCAAGATTTCTTGATTTGTCTATAAATATGCCTTCATTTTTGAATCCTGTTGAAAGCTATTTTAGAGGGAAAATTTCTGACATAATTGTTCGTGGAAAGGTTGATGTAAATATCAGATTAAAGGAACTGCAGTCTGATGTTGAAATTTTTGTTGATGAAAATCTTGCTAAAGCATATGGGGATGCTGTAAAAAAGATTGCTTGTGTTACAGGACTTAGTGATGGTGGAAATGCAATGCAGTTCGTCTTGAATCAACCTGGTGTGCTTGTTTCTAATAAAACAAATGATGCAGAAAAATATAAAGCTATGATAGAGCCGGTTTTTAATGCTTCACTTGAAAAGTATCTTGCAGATGCAAAACGTGAAGGTCAGAATATGAAAAAAGATTTGGAAGAAAAACTTTCTAAACTTGAAGAGTGTGCCGCATTTTTTAAACAGTGGCAACCTAAAATGGAAAATGCATTTAAAGAGCAGATTACAACAAAATTTAAGGAACTGCTTGAAGATAAAGTTGATGAAAATCGAATTATGACTGAAACTGCTGCAATGCTTGTTAAATATACAATTAATGAAGAAATTGTAAGATTACATAGCCATATTGCAGCAATGAAAGATGAGTTAAAAAATAATCCTACTCCTGGAAAAAAGCTGGATTTTATTTGTCAGGAAATGAACCGTGAAATCAATACAATTGGAAGTAAAAATCAGTTTAGTGAAGTTGGTGCAATGGTAATTCAGGCAAAGGATGCTTTAGAAAATATTCGTGAGCAGAGCAAAAATGTTGCATAAAGAAATTAAGAATTTAAATTTATATATGAAAGATTGAGGTATATGAGATGAAATTAAATAAAGAGGTTAGGGTTGCAATCAGCGGTAAATCTGGTTGTGGAAATACTACTGTAAGTACATTGCTGTCTCAGAAACTTGGTGTAAAATTAATTAATTATACTTTTCGTCAGTTGGCAGAAGAAAAAGGAATGACATTAAAAGAAGTTATTGAAGCTGCTAAAAATGATGATTCTTATGATAAATATGTTGATAAGCATCAGGTTGAACTTGCTTTAAAAGAATCTTGTGTTTTGGGAAGTCGTCTTGCAATATGGATGCTTAAAGAAGCAGATTTGAAAGTTTATCTTTACGCCAGTGATGAAACTCGTGCTGGTCGTGTATTTAATCGGGAAGGTGGAGATTTACAGCAGATAAAAGATTTTACTGCTATGCGGGACAGGGAAGACACAGGTCGCTATAAAGCTTTTTATGGTATTGATAATAATGATTATAATTTTGTAGATATTATTGTTGATGTAAATGATAAAACACCTGAGGAAATTGTGGATATAATTATTGAAAAATTAGTTGAAAAGAATTTAATTGAAAAATAATTTGTTAAATAAAAAAGCTGCTTGTTAAAGTATTATATATTATTTTAATACTTTTATTAGC
>JAHAZJ010000092.1 GCA_018385315.1 Treponema sp.
TTTTTGCGGTTTGTACCATATGAACCTGTACAGAATGTAATACCATTATGTACGTTATCAACAGTTTTAAGCATTTTTACAACATTTTCCTGGCATGTAATAATGCGTGGAAGACCAAATACTGGCCATGCAGGATCATCCGGGTGAATTGCCATATCAATATTGTATTTATCACAAACAGGCATAATTGCCTTTAAGAAGTAAACCAGGTTATCAAAGAGTTTTTCTGATGTCACTTCTTTATACATTTCAAAAAGTTCTTTTACGCGAGCCATACGTTCTGGTTCCCAACCTGGAAGAACAAAACCGTTGGAATCCTTATCGATACTGGCAAACATTTCTTCTGGTTTTACACCATCAATTTTTGTTGAATTATAAGCTAAAACTGTAGAACCATCCTCACAAACACGGGCAAGCTCAGAACGAGTCCAGTCAAAAACAGGCATAAAGTTATAACAAACCATGTGAATATCTTCCTGCCCAAGTCGTTCCAAAGTTTTAATATAATTTTCAATATATTTATCCCGGTCACCGCCACCAATTTTAATATCATCGTGAATATTTACACTTTCAATACCTGCAATTTTAAGTCCAGAATCCTGAACTTCTTTTTTGATTTTCTGAATTGCACTCAATTCCCATGCTTCACCAGGAACTGAATCGTATAAAGTTGTAATAACGCCCTGTACACCTGGTACCTGACGAATCTGCTGAAGAGTAACGGAATCAAAACCTGTTCCATACCATCTCAATGTCATTTCCATAATATAATAACCTCTAAACTTATTATTAACTATTTTCGTATTAATGTATAAGAAAATTATAACACCGAGACTTTGTTTTGTAAATAATAAAAATGCTAGTATACTAGTGTTTCTTATTGTGATTTTGAGGATTATTTATTGAAGATTTATTTTTAATCTAAAAGTTGCAATGGAAGTATTTGGTGCTGAATCAAAAATCCATTTATTTATTTGAGTTTTTATTTCCGATAAAACAATTGGAGCAATTCCAGCACTGTTTTTAAATGATATATTATAGACGTTTCCTGCTTCATTTATGTAAAACGATATTACTAAATCACGATTTTCTGTTATGGCTTTTGATGCTTCTGAAGAAAATGTAATTTTTAATTCAGATTTTAAACTTCTGGAAGCACCATCATTAAATTCAAATGGTCCACCTGTAGCAGTTTTTTGTGATGATGAACTTGAAGCATTTGCAGTACTACTATCTGATGAATTTGAACCTGCCGCTGCATTACTATTTGCCATTTGACTCAAAGAATTTAGAGTAGAACTGGAAGCTGTATTATTTGTTGCCCCAGATGAATTTGTACCAGAGGAACTACTAGCTGACGGATTAGATGGAGAGCTTGTAGTTGCAGCAGCACCTGAAACACTATTTTGGCTCTGAACCTTTGTTGTTGCAACAGATTGACTTGTTTGTGCATTAGACGAATCTCCAAACATTGCATCCCAATCCACATTACTGTAATCTTTTGGTTTTGTATTAGCAGTCTGAGTTTTTAGCATATCATCTACTGAGTTTGCATAGTCATATGTTTTTGCAGAGGTTGTACTTGCAGTTTGAGAAACGGCTGAACTTTCAGGCACTGGAACAGGCTGTTTTGCTGTAGAAGCTGGAGATTTCTGAGCATTATTTGTATTTACAGGAGATGGATTCTTTTGCTTTTGAACGGGCTGACTAACTGGTGTTTCAACCGGCACCTGCTGTTCTACTGCTGGCAATCTTTCTTGGGCAGGAACATTTTGTTCCATGTCTGCTTCACTTCCTGCCATGTCTGCTTCACTTCCTGCTTTTCCACCAACCTTATCTATCATTTCCTGGGTTATATTTGGAACATAATGATCCTCCGGACTAATCATCAGCTGAACAACTTCATATTTAACATTATCATTTTTCTTAGGCCCAATATAAATAGCACAAATAATAAAAATGAACCAAAATAAAGTTGTAGCACCTAAACTTATTACACGGCTTGAAGCATGAGGAAGACTATCTTTTCCAAAAACAGGGAGACGTATCATTCTTCTGTGGCAGTCCTTAAATTAACAATGCTGTATCCATTTTCCCGGGCAATATCCAACAGTTTTACGATTGTTCCGTGAGTTACATTTGAATCAGCCTGTAAAGTCACAGGAAATTCTTTTTTATCCACATCCCCTGTATCATAAGAACTCAAATAAAGACCAAGAGAATCTAAAGAAACAGGTTCATCGTTAAAAAATAAAGATTCATCTTCTTGAGCATAAATTGTAATACCTTTAACAGCAGAACCTTCCGAAGTATGACTGGTAGGCAAATTTAGCTTAATACTTGGTACAATAGCAAAGGTTGTAGAAACTAAAAAGAAGAGAATAAGCTGAAATACAATATCTATCATCGGGGTCATATCAACATTTGGTTGAATACCGTTTCTTCTAGCTTTAATTTTCATTATCTAACACGTCCAGAAAGTCTTAATACAACTGATGTTACTACAGATTCCATTTCTACAATACGTTTATTTACTCGAGAAACAAAGTAATTGTGAAAAATTACCGCAGGAATTGAAACACACAAACCGGCAACAGTTGTAACCAATGCTTCAGCAATAGAACCAGCCAATAAAGCCGGGTCTCCCATTGAAGCCCCACCACCAAGAACACCAAAAGCTTTAATATTACCAGTTACAGTTCCTAAAAGACCAAGTAAAGTTGAAATATTTGCGATTGTTCCAAGGGGTGTTACAAGATGTTCAAACTTTGGAATAACAAGATCCATTTCTGCTTCCACAGTATCACGAAGATCTCTTTCTTCATAATGACGACAATCTATTGCTTTTTTAATTACCATAGCCATTGGAGTTCCTGCTTCAACACAGGAAGAAACAACTTCTTCGTAATCATGAACTGAAAGAGAGTTGATTAATGTATTTCTTAATTTTGCATCTCGTTTTTTAATATTAAAAAAATAAACACAACGTTCTATAATAATATAAGTTGCAATTACTCCACAAAGAATAATTGGAATCATTAAGATTCCACCTGCCTTTAATGTTTCCATCATTTTTAATACCTGCCAAAAACTATAATGTAAATTTTAATAACAATGTTATGCTGCCACTGTCACAAATGTAACAACCGGCATAATTTCTTTCTGCTCCAGAAAACAATTTAATTAAATCTTTTGTCAGAAGCATGATTTCTACAGAGTCATCAACTTCTGGATGCAATTTTAAAGATACTTCTGTATTAATTACAGGAAGCTTATCTTCTGCATCAAGTGCACCTTTTGCTTCAATAAAGGTCTTCCAGTTTGATTCAGAATCATACTGAATTTTTCCGTAATATTCATATCGATTTTGCAGTGGCTCTAGATCAAATAGATTTAATGCAAATTTTCCTGTTATTTTAAACATATTATATTTAAAATCAACAGTAACATCAGAACCTAGTGATGTTTTATTTTTCATTTCATAAACATACAGACCATTTTCCGGCATTCCGCTGTATACAGGAATCCAGGTTCCATTATTGCAAGCTGTCTGAGTATAATTAACAGCTCCCTTTACAACAAACTTATTATCTATCAGCATATTTGCTTCAAAGGAACCAAACCAATTACTTGTTTCATCAGGAATAAAAGAAAATGCTGTATATTTGTATTTTTTTTCCAATTGGGCAATATCAGTTTTTTGAGACTTTAATCCCCCTTCCACTGTAATTCCTACAGAACTATAATCCTTAAAAGGAATTGTAAAAACTGCTTTTGCATCAAAAGGAACAATAACTTTATTGTCATTCTGATGACTTCCAAACAAAAGACCTGCATCCGCAGAAAGATAAACATTATCATTTTTCCAATTTACATTTGCATTTATCAAACCACGATTTAAGGTTTTTCCAGAGGTATATATTGTATTTGAATCAACAAGGGAGCCTTTTAAATCCATATCCAGATTATAAATCCCTTTAATTTCTAATTCCAAAGAATCATTTAAAAATGTTCTGCTGTATTTTATTAATGGTGCAAATGACAAGGTTCTAGATTCTGCCTGCCAGGAAGCAATCTGAGAGTTATTATCTTTATTTGTAATATCTGAATATCTGTTATAAAAATTTCCCAGCAAAGACATATTTAAATATGAAATATTGGAAATATATAAATTGTAATCAATATCAACATCTATAAATGTCTGATTCAACCCACTTAAATTTTCTACTGCACTCTGAAATCCATTTGTACTTGATGCATAATTACCACTTAAAGTTAAATTTCCGTTTGTAAAAGACATAGCTTTATACAACACAATTCCTGTATTAACAGAATTGTAACAATCGTTTAAAGATTTTCCTGCCAATCCAGCAACAGAATCATGAATAAATTCTATTGAATATGGTTCAGATTTATTATTATTTTTTACACCAAACTGCCCCACAAAAGAAGGAGGATATCCCCCTCCCACTTTACCTTCCACTACTGTATCAGAAACAGCTTCTGGTTCTTTTTCAACAGGGGGAGCTTCTACAATTTCTTCTTCTGGTAAAACAGGAACAATATCACTTGTTTTTAAAGGAAGTGGTGCAACTATTTCTAAGTCTGGTGCTGGAATTTTCACAGACTGGACACCGCCTTCAATAATTGTTGTTACATCTGGAAGTTCAATCTTTTCAGATTGAGAAAAACAAAGACTGCTTATAGCAATCATCATAATATTTATTATAAAAAGCTTATTTTTCATATTTATTCATCCTATTAAAACAAAGCATCCACATTCCTTGACTGTCTGCTTTCTGGATACAACTTTTTCAGAGCATTGGCAGTTTCTCTTGCATCTCCAGTTTGTCTTAATTCTAAGAAAGAACTAACTGCCTTATATAAAACTGCAGGAGCATTTCCCTTATCTTTTCCACTTAGTCTGTAATATTCTGCTGCCTTAATATATAAAGCCGGTTTATTCTCTTCTTTATCCCAATCTGCAATATATTCTGTAACTTGTCCTAAACCAAAAGCTTCATCTGCATCTTTCTCGTTTGCTCTTTTTTGCAGGTTTTTTGCAAGAGCCAGGGCAAAATCATCTTCTGATTCTTCAATATACAAATTAAAAAGTTCATAAGCAGCAAGTCTTCCATTTTTTGTTTCTATGCCACCTAACTTTTCCACTTCTGCCTGTTTTTCTGCAATAACTTTTTTGTTCCCTGCCACAACAGAATTCAAAATCTTTATCTGATATGGAATTCCATCTTGAACAGCCTGTGAATTATAGTTATTCACCAAAGTTTTAGCAATTTTCAGCGCATTGTTATAATCTTCACTTTCGTAATATGCCTGGAACAAATTTTTATTTGCACCGTACATATAAACACTGGCAGAATATTTTGTAACAATATTTTTGCTATTTATAATTGAAAGCTCATATTCTTTGCAGCGTAGATAACATTCTCCACAAAAATAATATGCAGCTTCTATATATTTTCCTCTTGGATATGACTTTATATATGAAGAAAAACGATTTGCAGCAGTAGAATAATCATTCTGAGCATAAAACAATTCACCATCTTTATAAGCAGCATCTTCTGCCAAATCTTCTGTACTAAATTTTTCTTGTATCTGAAGATATAAATCATCTGCTTTTGAATACTTACCTGCTTTTTCAAAAATTTGTGCCAGTGTGAAAAGACAAGTTAATCCAAAATCAGACTTTTCGTTTATATAAGGATTTAATGTTACTTCTGCCATAGAATAATTCTGGCACTCTGTATAAATCTCTGCACAGAATAAAACCGCATTATGAATTTCTTCCTCTTTAAAACTGATTTTAATTAATTTTTCAGCTAATTTTGCAGCATTTGTGTAATCTGAAATCAATACAGCTGATTTTGCACCTAACTCATAAGACTGTCGGGCAAGAGCAATTTCTGATGTGTTATCAGCAAAGTCACTGAATTGGATGTAAGCCTCTTTGTAATTTCCCATTTTATAAGTAGCATAGGCTTTGTAAAATTCAGAAACCTCTGAATATACAGCTTTTTTGCCATTTTTTGAAACATATGCATTAAAACTGTTAGAGGCAGCCTTCCAGTCCTTAAGATTTAAATAACAGATTCCAAGCATATAATCCTGATATGTTTCTTTAGAAAGCTTAATTACATTAATTGCAGAATCATATTTTTGAAGATTATAATAAACTTTTCCAAGATTCATTTTTTGAACAGAATCCAGCTGATTAACTCCAATTTTTTCGTAAATATCCAGGGCTGCAGTATATTTTTTTTGTTTTGCCAAAATTTGTGCATATAAAATATTTAATTCTTTACTTTCAAAGCTTTTGCCACCCTTGTAATAATAATTTCCAAGAAGCTGCTCCGCTTCACCATACTGCTCATATTCAATAAAACTTAATGCTTCAAAATAAATTGCATTTTCATCAATACCATTTAGTTGAGCCGCATAATAACGAACATTACTCCAATCACCAAGAATTGCATAACAATGTGTAAGTAAAGAGATATAAGAGTTTACAATTGTTTCATTTTTTTGTGATTTGTTTTTAGAAGCGGTAATCTCATCTTCTAAAGGTAAAAGTTCATTTAATGCTTTATTAGCAGCAATTGTGGAAGTAGGATTTTCATCGATAAAAGCTTTTGCCGAAATAATTTTTTGGGCAATTTCTTCATCTTTGGCACGCTGCTGTGTTTTAGCAAAGACCGACACTGTCATTAAAAGAAAAAATAATATTAATCTGTTTTTCATAGTAATTACTTCAATACAAAGTTTTCTGATGATCGCATTCTTGTAAGATATACAAAATCTTCAGGATAATTAAGACAGAAATCACTTAACGAAAGCATTCTTCCCTCAATAAAGACTTTGCAATCAAAGGTATTATCAGTTTTAAAATATGGAAAGAAAACAACACATCTATTAAAGGTTTTTAATTCTGGTGTAATTGTTTTATCTGTTTCTCGGATTGCACCTAAATAAAAAGTATCAGGTTCAGTTGCAGCCAGAACATACAACAAAGATTTTAGAATTGTTGTTCTATAACCAGAATCTGGAATAAAGCTTACAGTATTGGCAGTTCCATTCCCTGGAACAAGAGAACTGGCAAAAGGATTAATAGTTACATCAACTCCTGATTCAGGATAAACATATTTTCTGCCAGAATAAACTGACACTACTGCAGAGGCAAGATTTCTAATCCAATCTAAAGAAAAGAATAAACTGTAGCTTTGAGAGCGAATACCTTGCACACCTGTATCTTTTACTGAAACTGTTTGAACAATTAATGGAGAACGTTTTAAAAGTCCCCCGGAAACTGGAAATACCAAACCATCTGCAATCCATTTTGCAAAACCTGCTGAAGAAAGAAATAATTTGTTACTGTTTTCTTCCGGTTCATACATTGGCGTTCCAGATGCAATGGAAATCAAACAATTGTTTTCATCATACATTGCATCATCTGTTATAACAACACGAGGCAAATTATTTTTAATTGCCTGAATCATAAAATGAACCCCATGATAGTATGATGAATCTATAAGAACATAATTCCAGGGGATACTTTTCTTTGTAAGAGACATTAAATCGTCAAAAGATGCAGAATAAAACTGAGAAAAAGGAACTCCTGTTGAAACACCTTTTGCAGCATACTCACCAAAAATTACTAAATCAGCAGCTGCTACTTTTCCATATGGAGATACCTGAACAAAAATATCACTGTCGCCTGTAAAAAAATATCTGATACGCAATGGTTTATCAGTTGCTTTATCTTTAATTAAAACCCAGGTTCCAGGCAAATTACCAGGATACACAATTTGCTGTTCTTTTACTAATGCGCCCTCTGAAAAAACATTTACATCCATTGATTTTCCAGAAGCAACATAAATACAATAATAAGAATCTGCTTCTTCAAAATAAATCTTAAATTTCTGTCCGGCACCATTTGCCCGTATTTCCGGTATTTTTTCTCTTAATTCATCAATGGAAGCTTCAAACCAGGACTCAATAATATCTTTACGGATATCGGCAGAGTCCTGAATTCCACGAGAATTATATTCAGCAAAAATTACACTTGAGAAAAATAAAAATAAGCAGAAATTCAAAAAGATTTTTTTCATTTTCAGTTTCCTATTTTTTCAAATCTATTAGTTTTCAGCAGGATCTGTATCTGTTGCACCTTCTGCAAGTCTTATTTCAGCCTTTACTAATGTGCCATCAGACATTTTTATCATGCCGTCTTTTACTTCATCTGGATGCTTACCAACTGGAGCATTAGAAAGCAAAAGTTTAAGACGGTTTAACTGATTAACTTCTGAACTACCTGGATCAAAATCTATTGCACTAATATTTGAATTTGGGAATCTTCTTCTTAATTCCTTTATCATACCTTTTCCAGTAACGTGGTTTGGAAGACATGCAAAGGGCTGAACACAAGCAATACTTGGAGCACCACTGTGAATCAGTTCTACCATCTCTGCTGTTAAAAACCATCCTTCCCCAGTAATGTTACCAAGTTGTACAATATCATCTACACCTTTCATCATTTCATAAATTGAATTTGGTGCATCAAAACGACGACTTTTACGAAGATACTTTTTCATTTTTCTACGGAAAAGTTCCAGACCCCAAACTAAAAGGCGGGCATTTCTTTCTGTTTTAGCATCAAATGCCAGCTGTTTATGGCGGAAAATACCAGTTGCAAATGTATAGAAGAAGAAATCAAGAAGATCTGGCATAACACATTCAGCCCCTTCTTTTTCTATTGTTTCTACAATCTGATTGTTTGCAGTTGGATGGAACTTAACAAGAATTTCACCAACAACACCTACTCTAGGTTTTTTAATAGGCTTTAATGGAAGATTATCAAAATCATGGATAATATCTTTCATAAGTTTGTTGTACTGAGAAATTTTTATACCTTTTGCAAATAAATCTTCTGCAACAGCATTCCATTTTTCGTAAAGCTGATTTGCACTGCCAGGAACAGCTTCATATGGTCTAACACGATAAAGAACACGCATTAAAACATCGCCTACAACCAGGGCTTGGGCAAGATTCACAACAAGTTTAGGAGTAAGTTTAAAACCAGGATTTTTTTCAAAACCTTGGGCACTTAAAGAAAGTACTGGAATCTGTGCCAAACCTGCATCATTTAATGCACGACGAATAAAACCAATATAGTTTGTTGCTCTACAACCACCACCAGTCTGGGTAATGATTAAAGCAACTTTATCAAGGTCATATTTTCCACTTTCAAGAGCACTAATCATTTGCCCGGCAACCAGCAAAGAGGGATAGCAGGCATCATTATTAACATATTTAAGACCTGCTTCTATAGCTTTTGGATCTACTGCATCAAGAACAACAAAATTATAGCCGCCACTTCTAAAGGCTTTCTGTAAAAGTCTAAAGTGGATTGGAGACATTTGAGGACCAATAATAGTGTATTCTTTCTTCATTTCTTCTGTAAAAATTACACGATGATATGCAGCCGAATATTTTACAACTTTTCTTTTATTTCTCCGTCTTTCTTTTACAGCAGCAATTAAAGAACGAATTCTAATTCTTACAGCTCCAAGGTTAGAACCTTCATCAATTTTAATAAGAGTATACATGCGACTCTTTGAACGAAGAATTTCATCTACCTGATCTGCTGTAACTGCATCAAGTCCACAACCAAAGCTTGTAAGTTGAACCAGTTCAAGATTTGCCATTTCTGAAACAAACTGAGCGGCACGGTAAAGTCTGTTATGATAAACCCACTGATCTATAATACGCAATGGGCGTTCAATATTTCCAAGATGAGCAATAGAATCTTCTGTAAGAACAGCAAGTCCAAGACCATTAATCATTTCTGGAATACCATGGTTAATTTCTGGATCCAGGTGATATGGACGACCGGCCAGTACAATTCCGCTGCCACCTTTTGTAATCATTTCTTCAAGAGCTTCTTCTCCGGCTTTTCGAACATCTTCCTTAAACCTGTTCTGTTCATCCCATGCTTTTTCTACAGCGGCATAAATTTGTTTTTTAGAAAGCTGTGGGAATTTTGGAAGTAATTCTTCACATAAACGTTCTGCTAAACGAGGCTTGTCATAAATTGGAAGAAATGGATCCATGTATGTAATAGAAGGATCCTGTCGCAAAGCATCAATATTGTTTCTTAAAACTTCTGGATAACTTGTTACAATTGGACAGTTATAGTGATTTCCCGCTCCTGCATCTTCCTGTTTTTCATAAGGTGCACAAGGATAGAAAATGAATTTTATACCACGTTGAATAAGGCTTTCTACATGTCCATGACTGATTTTTCCAGGATAACAAACTGATTCAGAAGGAATTGTTTCCAAACCTTTTTCGTAAACAGTGCGGGATGAACGCTGACTTAAAATTACACGGAAACCAAGTTCATTAAAGAATGTAAACCACAACGGGTAGTTTTCGTACATATTTAATACACGAGGAATACCTACATCACCCATTGGGGCTTCTTCTGGACGACGAGGAACATAATTAAACAAGCGTTTATATTTCCATTCAAAAAGATTTGGCATTGGGCCCGGATCATCATCATCAAGACCTGTATTTTTATTGTTGCTGGCATCTATAACATTTCCTTCCAGTTCGGCACCTTTTTCACAGCGGTTACCTGTAATGAAAGTGCGTTTTTCACCACCAGTGGCAAAAGTATTAATAGTAAGAAGACAGTTATTTTGACATTTACCGCAGCGTTTAAGCTCCAGGTCTACATGGAATTTTTCCAGTTCTTCTAAAGTTGCAATATTTGAACGAACATCGTGTACAGTACCTTCTGGCTCCCCAGGTTTTGGTTCCATTAAATCAATCCACTGATCAAGAGCAACAAGGGCAGAACCATAAGCACCCATAAGACCAGCTACATCTGGACGGTAGACATTTACGCCGCCAATTTTTTCAAAGGCACGAAGAATGGCATCATTAAAGAAAGTTCCACCCTGTACAACTACTTTTTCACCAATATCAGAAGCTTTGCGAAGTTTTATTACTTTGAACAAAGCATTTTTAATTACAGAATATGAAAGACCTGCCGCAATATCTGCAACAGAAGCCCCTTCTTTCTGAGCCTGCTTTACACGACTGTTCATAAATACAGTACAGCGGCTTCCTAAATCTACTGGTTTCTGGGCCATTAAAGCAATTTTTCCAAATTCTTTAACATCCATCCCCATAGTATTTGCAAAATTGTCCAGGAAAGAACCACAACCAGAAGAACAAGCTTCATTAAGCTGAATGCTTACAATTGCACCGTCTTTCATGCGAAGACTCTTCATATCCTGACCCCCAATATCAAGGAGGAATTCTACTCCAGGAACAAAGAAGTTTGCAGCACGGAAATGAGTAATTGTTTCAACTTCCCCAGAATCTACTCCAAGAGCAGCCTGGAATAAAGCTTCACCATAACCAGTAGAAACAGAACGGGCAATATATACATCTTCTGGTAAAATCTTATATAAATCTTTTAAAACTTTAACTGCAAGTTCCACAGGATTTCCCTGATTATGAGCATAGAAATCCCAGATAATACGGCCGTCTTTATCTATAAGACAGGCTTTTGTAGTTGTAGAACCGGAGTCTAAACCTAAGAAAACAGGACCGTGAGTTTTGTTCAAATCTCCCCGCTTTGCTTTCTGTTCTGCATGACGAACTTCAAATTCATCTAATTCTGCCTGATTTTTAAACAATGGTTCAAGGCGCTGAACTTCACTTAATTCTGCCCCAACAAGATTAGAAAGGCTTTCACGGAATTCTTTAATTGTTGGGAATTTGTAATTACCGTTATCAAATTTACGTTCTGCACCAAAAGCACAACCACTGGCAACAAAAAGCTGAGAATCTTCTGGAACAATAATTTCATCATCTTTTAAATGGAGCGTTTCAATAAATCTATAACGAAGCTGATCTAAGAAGTGTAATGGACCACCAAGAAATGCAACATTTCCACGAATTGGTTTTCCACAGGCAAGACCTGAAATTGTTTGAGAGACTACTGCCTGGAAAATGGAAGCCGCAATATCTTCACGGCGAGCCCCTTCATTAATTAAAGGCTGAATATCAGTTTTAGCAAATACACCACAACGAGCAGCAATGGAATAAATCTGCTGGGCACCTTTTGCAAGTTCGTTTAAGCCCGAAGCATCTGTTTCCAAAAGTGCGGCCATCTGATCAATAAAAGCACCTGTTCCACCGGCACAAGTACCATTCATACGTTGTTCTACACCGCCTTTAAAATATGTAATTTTGGCATCTTCGCCACCAAGTTCAATTACAACATCAGTTTGAGGAATAAGTTTTTTTACAGAAGTTGTAGCGGCAATAACCTCCTGAATAAAAGGAATATTAAGCCACTGAGAAACTGAAAGACCACCTGAACCAGTAACTTTGACTGTTACTGTCTGGTCTTCTTTTGCCGGATACTGTTGCTGGAGAAAATCCAGAGCCTTGTTTACAACATTAATAATTGTACTACGAATATCTGCTCTATGGCGCTGATAATCACCATAAATCAGTTTATCATCATCATCAAGGATTGCAACTTTTACAGTTGTTGAACCAACATCAATACCTATGCGTACAGGTACCATTTCTGCATTATTTTCCATAACATCAGTTTAATAATAAAAAAATAATTATTCAACAGAAAGAATTTTTACAAAAGCACCTGGTATAATATCTTTTAAATTAAAATCTTCTTCGTTTCCTTCTTCATCAATGCTTGGTGCAAACTTATAGTAACCAGCATCATCATAAGGAAGAATTCTTCCCTTAATTATTGATGTACTATAAATTTCTACCTCAGTTCCTTCCTTTATAAGAAGTCTTGCTCTTGGCACAACATACATAATAACAGAATCTTTATCTACTGCATGAACTACAACAGCAGACTGACCAGCCCCATTTACCATCTGATCGATACACTTTGTATAATTATAATTTACCCTTGTGTAATACTGTTCCATTGCATTTTTTTCAAGTTCCTTCTGAGCAGAAAGCTCCGCAAGCTCTTTTTCGGATTGTTCCTGTAGCATCTGAATCTGACTGTTTAATTCATCAATTTGTGCCTGAAGTTCTTCTTTCTGAGACTGTAAAAGTTCTACTGTTGATGTAAATGTTGAACTCATTTCATTAACAAGCTTATTTGTTGTAGAAACAAGAGATGGAATAGAATTTTTTTGAGGAACATCTGCTATGAACTTATAAACATACTCATATTTTGTATACAAATCATTATACTGCTGAAAATTCTGTGCCAGTTCTTCATTTTCTGCCCACAAAGCTTCGTAATCAGATGCATCAAAAGCACTGATAAGTTTAAATTTGTATTCTTTTTCTATTTCTTTTGCCTGGGCATCCTTAATAACAGGATCAAGTCGTTCAATTTCTTTTGCATACTTTGAAGTAACTTGTTTTACTGCACTGCGGACACTATTATTTGATGTATAAACCTTTATTTCTTCTTCAAGCTGACTAATTCGTTCTTCATATGAGGCTACAAGTCGTTTTCTTTCCATTTCCTGTACAGAACGCTCGCTGGATACTGCTTTTTCTAATTCTTTTGCAGATTCAATTTTCGATGCATCATAGGATGCAAGTTCTTTTTTATATTTTTCTACATCTGCTTCAAGAACTACAAGCTTTTCTTCATATTGAGTTTTTATGGCTGCTACTTTTTCTTCATATTCGGCAATAATATTTCTTTTTCGTGATGCAAAGGCGGTATCATCAACTAATTGAACGGATTCAAGAACAAATAAATCATCATCACGCTTAGTTTCAGCCATTTTGATTTCATTTTCCATCTGGGCAATAGCCTGATCACGCTTTTTTACAGCATTATCATATTTATCTTGAACTTTTGTAACACTATCAAGCAATGCTTTAAGATTCAATGAATCAAATTCTTCAAGATTAATTTCTATAGATTGATTTTGTTTATTAATTGTATATCTTAATATAAAAGCAATACCTACTGTAAAAAGAACACAGGCTAAAATCATAAAAAAAACAAAGGGCGATTTATTCTTTTTTGTCTTTGCATATTCTTTTTCAAGATTGTATGTACTTGCAGTTCCCGAATGCATCTGCAAATTATCCAATTCTTTATTCAAGAAAAGAAGTACATCTTTATGACGCTGAGCACTAGTTAATTCATTTGCTTCTATTTTGTTGTCATTGTCCATATACCACTCCAATCCTCTGGTGCTGCTTTAAGTCCCATTCTTTCAAGGAATACTTCTGCACAATCTAATTCACAATCTTTAAAAGCTCTTCTGGCTGATTTCCAATCTCCTTCATAATAAGCCTTTAATCCATCTTCAAACATATTATATTTTTCTATTAAAGCATTATCCATTTCTAAAGTGTCAAAAGGGAAAAAGATTTTTTTACCTTCTGTTTTTCCTTTTACCTGAACCATATCAATTTCAAAAAACTTATATCGTTCCGATTCTCTTTCAACTTCGTTTTTTACATATTCAGAAACAATTACTGGAAGATGATAAATGCGGGTAAGACCTTCCAGGCGGGATGCAGAGTTTACATTATCACCAATTACAGTATTTGCCATATGTTCATTTGAACCAATATTTCCATAGAATACATTACCACCGTCAATACCAACACCAACATCAAGCAATACTGCCTGAAAAACTCTTTCTTCAGATTCTGTTAAAGCACGACGTTTTTCAACTTCTTCACGACGCTGAATCATAGTTTCTCTAAGACTTGCTGTTTCATGAGTAATATCCCATGCTGCTCTAACGGCATTAAAAGATTTTGACATATTTGAATCTAATGTACCGTAAATTGCAAGAATAGCATCTCCAATAATAGAACCAACTACACCACTGTTTTCGTGAACATTATGAATAACCTTGTTATAGTGAACATTCAAAACATCAATAATGTCATTTCCAAGAGTTTCTGTTCTATATGTAAATGATTTAATATCAGAGAAAAGCATTGTAAGTTCCTTCTGGCTACCTTCCAACGCAATGCGCTGATCTTTATAAGCTTTTTTTACAACGTCTTTTGAAACAAACTTCTGGAATGTGCCTAAAAGGTTATTTACGGAAGAAGAAAGGGAGTTGAATGAAGCTGCAAGGTATGTAATATCATCGTTAGGAGCATTTGAAAGATCTATCAAATCTAACTGTTTGTGTTGCTGCATTTCATACAAATCCTTTGTAATCTGTTTTACTGTTCTAAACTCTCTGTTTACAATCAAAGCACCAATAATTACGAATACAATAGTAAGAAACAGGATAATTAATGATGTAAGAAGATATACACGACGAGAATTATCTGAAAGATCGGACATTTGTTCTGCACGAATTAAATAAAAATCCCAATCAGCCTGATATTTATAAATACCGAAATATTCACCCTGATAATCTTTAAAATGTATAGAGCCTTCTGTAATTCCAGCTTCTTTCTTTTCAACCATAGATTTTAATACTTCTGTATCTTCAAAGCTATTCCATAAAAATCCATCTGTATTACTTGCCATAAAACCAACTAAACCAGTTGGTGTAATTCCCGCTGCCACACTATGTGGATTTTTAAAACCTGTTTTTGCAACTTTTGAAAGTGCCTGCATAGATTCATATCGGTTTTTAGAATATGAATAAATCTGGAATTGATTTGTAGCATCATTGTAGATTTCTTTTAGCTGACTAACCATAATTTCATTATTCAAGTTGATAATCTGTTTTTGAAGAAGTTCAATAGAAATAATGTTTGTTGTAAAATTTGAAAGAAGGATAAGTGAAATAAATATAAAAAGAATCTTTAATCCAAGAGGAATAATTCTTGTTTTTCCAACCTTTGCGAATATACCTTTTTTAGCTGCCATTAAAAGTTTTCTCCCAAAATATATTATTATATTGTAAATCAATTGATAAAATTTCTCAACTTAGATATTTTAGTTATATGAGCAAAAAAGAAAAATCAATAATTAAATCGGGAATTGTTCTTTCCCTTATGACTTTAGCATCCCGCATTATGGGACTTGTTAGAGAAATGACTCGTGCCGCATTTTTAGGAACCAGCATGTTTGCAGACGCTTTTACAACTGCTTTTATGATTCCTAATCTTTTGCGAAGACTGTTTGCAGAAAACTCTATCTCCGCTGCCTTTATTCCAACATTTAAGGAATATCTTCAGAAAGGTGATGGAGAAGAAAATAAAAAATCTACTCAGGAATTTTTAAGTGCAACATTCACACTGCTTTCTTTCTGTACTGCCCTGGTTGTTATTTTGGGAATTATAATTACACCTCTTATTATTCCAATTTTCTGTAAAGCTCCTGCGGCTGATGCTGCAAATTACGGGGAATTAATAGCCGCTTATGAACTAAAAGTATCGGAAATGACATTTTTAACAAGAGTTATGTTCCCTTACTTATTTGTAATTTCCATTGCTGCCCTTTTTCAGGGAATTCTTAATGGCTGTAAAATTTTTGCTCCATCTGGCTTTACACCGGTTTTGTTTAATTTGATTGTTATTATTGCAACTTATGTTCTTTCCCCATATACAAGCAACCCTGCAAGAGCAATGGCTATTGGTGTTGTTGCAGGAGGTTCAATTCAGGCTTTATTTCAATGGCCTTTTATTCGTAAAACTGGCTGGAAAATGACCCTGACCACTTTGAAAAAGACATTCAGTAATCCTGGAACAAAAAAAGTTATTGCACTTATTGCACCAACAATTATTGGGATGGCAGCATATCAGTTAAATGATGTTGTTTCCACATCCCTTGCAAATAGAGCTGGCGAAGGAATTGCTTCCAGCCTTCAGTATTCTTTAAGATTGCAGGAACTTGTGCTTGGTATTTTTGCAGTTTCAATTGGTACTGTTATTCTGCCAGATCTTTCGGGACTGGCGGCAGAAAAAAAATATGGAGAATTTAACACCATGCTTTTGCAGGCAATTAAAATTATGGCCTTAATTTCTATTCCAGTTACATTCTACTCTCTTGTAAATGGAAAAGAATTAATAACTTTAATTTATAAATCAAAAAGCTTTGATGAAGAATCTGTAATGCTTACATTAGGTGAATTCAGATATCATATGATTGGTCTTTTATTCATAGCTTTAAACCGTATTATTGCTCCGGCATTTTATGCACAGAAAAATCCAAAGCTTCCAACCTTAGCTGGAATTATCAGTTTTATTGGAAACATTTTATTTGCATTAATTCTTGTTTTACCAATGAGTGGAAACGGTATTGCCCTGGCTCTTACTATTGCCAGTTTTATCAATACAGTTTTTCTTTTTATTTTTATGAAAAAGATGGAATCTATGGAAGTTGGCAAGCTTGTAAAAGGAACAATACTATATTGTGTAAAAATCACAATTTTTTCTATAATTGCTTCACTTCCTGTTTATTTTCTAAGACCAGTTTTATTAAACCTGTTTGCAAATTATTCAAGAATTATTTCCCAGGGAATGCCTTTGGTTATTTCCCTGATTGTTTTTGCAATTGCTGGAGTTATTCAACTTGTAATTACAAAAGATAAAATGACTGTAGTTATATTAAAAAAACTTAGAATTTTGAAATAATGGAAAGCCCGCAGATTACGCTAATTTTCGCAGATAAGCGCTGATTGCAGGTTAGTGTTTTATAGTTAGGATTTTTGACTGAGGAATTATATGAAAGAATATAGTAAAGATGAATTAAAAAAGATTTATGCAGGACGCAGAGCTAAGCTTGGAAGCTATATGGAAACTAATGGAATATGTGCAACTGTTTTTATTGACAGTGAAGAACACCGGGATCCTGCAATTGCATATTACACAGGTCATGGAAATGATGCAGTTCTTATCATCTTTTCTGACGGTTTTTCTATTCTTTGCCCATGGGATGAAAATCTTGCAAAGCTTTATGCTTATGCAGATAAACTAATTCCATACACTCGCTACAAGAACAAAGCTATTGATGCTGTAAAAAACATTTTAAACATTGGTTACACCCATGGTATTAACAGCAAAGTAGAACTTCCACCTTACTTGCCTTATCTTGAATATTTGCGTTTTATTGATGCACTAAATAATTTTGACTGCCGCTGTAGTGAAGATGGATGCCATAAATTTACCACTGATTGCCGTCTTTCTAAAGATCAGTATGAAATAGACTGTACAAAAGAAGCGGCTCGCATTGGCGATTTAATTATTGATAAAATTGAAACAGAAATTAGAAAGGGCAACATTAAAACAGAAATGGATGTGGCTTTACTTATTGAAAGAGAATGTAGAATTCAAGGATGTCAGCGAACAGGCTTTGACACATTAGCGGCCGGACCTGAAAGAAGCTTTGCAATCCATGCCTTTCCAAATTATACAAATGCAGCCTGGCCAGCCCAGGGGCTTTCTATTTTAGACTTTGGAGTTGTTTACAACGGATATACCAGCGATACTACAGTTACAGTTGCAAAAGGACCATTAACCAATGAACAGGAAAATCAACTTGCTTTAGTAGAAAAAGCATATAATGAATGTCTTAAACTTTACACTCCTGAACATACTTTGGTTGAGGCAGCAAAAAAAGCTGATTCTGTGTTTGCTACAGCAAAAAGAAAAATGCCACACACATTGGGACACGGCATTGGTTTAGAAATTCACGAATATCCTAGAGTAAGCACAAAAACAGATTCTTCATTGCACTTTATTCCAGGTATGATTGTTACTCTTGAACCAGGCCTATATGATCCACAAATTGGTGGCACTCGTTTAGAAAACGATGTCCTCATTACTGAAAATGGCAACCAGGTCATCACCCATTCTAGAATTATAAGACTTGATTAAAATATTTCTGATTTTCCTTCTTCCAGAGCAATCTTTTCAAGAACGGCTTCTGCACATCCTTTAAGAGACTGTGTAAGACCTTTATCTTCAAGGTTCTCTGAAAGAGAAATCATAATATGTAATACTTTCTTTATAAGTTCATTGCTCAATTCTTCGGTTTCGTAATCTTCTGAAAGTATGTAATCATCACCTAATAAACCTGACTTAATTAATGACTGAACAGTTTTCAAAAGACCAGGTTTTCCTGATAATTTTGCAATGATATATTCAAGCTGCATTCTGATTTTTCCAGTGTCAAAGGCTTCTTTTTCTTCAGCTGGCATAAAATCTCTGAATGTAAGGAATTTTTTGAACAATTCCAATTCTGAAGCATTCATTTTTGCAGCGTCATCATCTTCAAGAATTTTTGTTATTCCAGAAAGTATAGAAGCAACTGAGGTGTTTTCTACAACTGGTTTTTCAGATTCTACAACTGAATTATTTTCAACTGAAGCATTTTCAACTGGTTCTGGTTCAATAGTTTCTGGCTCTGGTTCAATTGCTTCAACATCACCAGTTTCCTGCATTTCGGAAAGAATTTCATTTGTGCTAGCAAATTTTTCTGCCAGGTTTTCTTCTGTAACATTCATTTCAGAAGATTCAGGAACAAACTCTGGTTCAACTTTTGCAGGCTTAGGTTCAATCATTTCTGGTTCAACTTTTGCAGGCTCAGTTTCAATCATTTCTGGTTCAACTATTGGTTTCATTTCTGGTTCCACCATTGGTTCGGCTTTTGGTTCTTCGAATTGTGGCATAGAATCAATCCTATTTTTAAGTTTTTCCTGCTCCTCTGCAATTTGCTGTGCCATTTTTTGTGCATTCATGGCAGAATCCATTGCAATTTTAGCTGATTCCATCATAGCCTCTTGCATTCGCTTTTGCATCTCATTTGCAAACTGATTCATAGAAGATTCATAGGCAGAAGGATCATAGGCAGGTTGCTTTTGACCCATTTGCTGTTGCTGTGGCTCAGGTGGTGTCTGTGGTGCCACTTGAGATTGCTGTGGTGCTTCATAAGTTTTTTGATTTTCATATGGATTCTGATTTTCATATGGATTATTTCCTGCCTCATTTCCATTATCATAACCGGTATCCATATCACCAAGTGAATCAAAGAAATCACTTGCATCCTCTG
>JAHAZJ010000209.1 GCA_018385315.1 Treponema sp.
CCAAATAACCCAAGTGTTAACTCAGTTCCAGAACTGTAAGACATTAGAATATTTATTGTTTTATTATTACCTGCATAATTACCACTGAATGGATAACTTGTTGGTACATAGGTGGAGTTAGTCTTTCCAATTGGAACCCATTTTTTTGTATTATCATTTGTAGTTAAATCTATATCTTCCAACTGCTCAAAAGTTACGTTTTCAAAAGAAATTCCGGTTGTAGAAAGAATAATTTTACTTCCATCTGCATTGAATAAATATCCACTATTTACGAGTGTCTGCAATGCATATAAATCGGCGGCATCTTTTATATAGACTGTATCGCCTTCAGCTGGAATTGATGTAAGATTTTTTGCATACAAGAAGAATTTTTGTATATAACCTGTTGAAAGAAACTCCCATTTTTGTTTTTTTGAGTCGTCAAGCTGTTGGTCTTTAATTCCAATATTCATACATGAAGTTGCAAGACCATCTCCAGATAAATATTGTTTATCTTCTGCATAGGAAGTCTGTGGCACATAAATAAAGTTTTTTAATAAAGTATTATCCGTTTCTTCAGTTGAATACTTATTATCAGCAGTTTTATATATCTTTTTTAACTCTGAAGGAATTTTTATAACAGGTGCATCATTTTCTACTGCAATATAATCAATGTAAGTTGCGCCAGTTAATTGAACAGTTGCATTTTCATATACATATGCACCAAGAGGGGCTGTATTATCAGTACTAGTACCATAACCGGTGATTGCAACATTTTGGAGTGTAAAATGGCAGGCTCCTCCATCTACTCCCTTAAATGAAATACCACGACTACTTTCTGTAGGTTGAATTTTATAAATTTCGGACTCAGGTTTAGATTTAATTGTAAGATTAATTGGATGATGTGGTTCAATTGTAATAAATGTATCTGAACCAGAGGCCGGTGCTCCTGTAATATCGTTACACAAAATAATAGAATAATCTATATTAGCATCATTTCCATCGTTTACAGTATTAATATAATCCATGGCTTGTGTAAATGTATTAAATGGGTCAAAAAAGCCACCACTTCCAGAAACTGAAGCTGCTGAATTAACATAAACTTCGTGATTTCTATTTCCTTCTATCAAAGAAGCTGTAATTTCAAGAAGATTATTTTCATTATTCCATTTAACAACATATGAAGTACTGCTGGCACCCGGATAGATTGTAATCATTTCTGTTCTGGAATATAAACGAAGTCCCGTACCATCAGTTCCGTTGTAAAATTCCATTCTCATTAAATAGTAACCGGCGGAAATATTAGAACCAGGTTGTAATGTGATGTTTTTACTTCCAGTTTCAGAATCAGTAACTGCATTCGCAGTAAATTCTGCAGGAGCTGATCCACCAAGCATATTTGTAAACTCAACTTTACAGCTTTCAATACCTGTACCTGTAACATCTATTGGCAAAGAAAAAGTTCCTGTTGCATTGGCAGCTGTATTCAATTGTAATGTAATAGAAGGCAGTGTTACGGAAGATGAGTTAATATTATATTCCAGATTATTAGAAACTAAAATTGGAATTGTAGAATCAGTTATTTCATCAGAAGTTGCTACAAGATAGGCTTCTACATAAAATGTCCATGTACCTTTATCTAAAACAAAAGAATAATCTTTTGAACTTACAATTGTTTCCTTTACTTCAAGAGTTGGCTCAGAAGGTGTAGCTGTAACTTTATACCAAAATTTTTCTAATTCGTTTTTTGAAGAAGAAGCTGTACGTGCCCCAGAAGCAGAAGAATCCATGGAATTAGAAATTCTTCCTGTTACAACAAAAGGACCCTCTTGCTTAGATTCAATTTTTTGTGAATCAAACAATCCTTGGCAAGAAAAAAGCATGAATGTAAATAAACTTAAAAATTTTATAACATGTTTTTTGGTAATTTTGTTCATAATTTTCCTCCTTCTTCTCTACTACTTCGTCATTTGCAGGGTTGCAAAGAATGGAACACCTTTATAGGTTCCGCTTACATCCAGATCATAGGTTCCAGAAGGATATTCAGCTGGAAGTGAAATGCTATCTGATGAATCAGGGTCTGCATATTTTGTATCTGTTAATGGGGTATCTGTTAGAGTGCCGTAATAATAAATTGAAATTGAAATTGTGTCTGGTTTTACAATTGTTCCATTACATTTTACAACAATACGAGAACCATTCAAACTTGCAGTAACAGTTTGTTCTAAAGGATTTACAATTCCACTGCCACCAGCATCAGAACTTATACAATCTAATATACCGTTTGAGTTTTCTGTTTCCTGCTTAATTGCCCATTTTTTACCATCAGGAGAATCTGAAACTTTAAAGAGGGATGCAAAATTGCCACCACTTCCCATTATGACCTCCTTTCCATTTGTATAAGATTTTGGATTGCTATCTCCAACTGATTCTGGTGTAATCAATGCAATGATATTTTCATTATCTATATAACTTGATGGGTCCAAATTAGTATTTGAATTTACACGAATTGGATTTTTAATATTGTCTTTGAAATAAATATCTTTAGTGGAATCTGTATAAGCTGTATCTTCAAAAATAATATATGTTGTAGAAATATAAACAGACTGTCCTAATCCCAATGATGTGAATTCGCCACTATCATCAGTTACTCCACAACTATTTTTAATAAGTTTTGTATTACCAGAAAGGATTACATAACCACCCGAACCTTTAATAGAAATACCTCCACCATCATTTACAGAAAGGTTATTACTAATACTACAATTCTTAACTGTTGTAGGTGATGTATTTGAAGTAATACCACCACCACAGTCTCCTGCAGAGTTAGAACTAATAGAAGAATCTTCAATATATAGCTTAGAACCTTTTATATAAATACCACCACCAGTACCATTATTTCCATTTTTATTACGGGTTACGTTATTTTCAATACTTACATTCTTAAAGTTCACTACTACATCAGATGTTGAATTTCCTAAACCAGCGAGGTAAACAGCACCACCACTTGTGGCAGAACGGTTATTCTTCATTTCTACGTTTGTCAAAGTTACAACAGGTTTAGTACTGCTACTAGAAGCAATACAGATTGCACCACCCTGACCTGATGTTCCAGTTGCAGTAGAAGCACCATTATTATTAATTTTTACATTTTCCAGTGTAAGGAAGCCAGAAGAAACAAACTCAATTCCACCACCAGAACCACCGTTACCATCGCTAGAATTTGTTGCATAGTTACTACAAATTTCTACTTCGTTTCCATTTGTTGCAACTATACTTAACGAACCACTGCTATAAATTGCACCACCACCTGTAGAACCTGTATTGTGGTTATTCTGAAGGATTACATTATTTCCAATGTACATTGTTCCTTTATTAACAATCAGTGCAGTTGATGAAGTCTTTCCTTCATTATTATATTTTCCATCACTAAATAGCAGAGTACCATTCAAATCATCTTTAACAAATTTAGCCTCACCTTCCAAAGTGATATCTGTTAATGGTTTTGCTGAATCCATTGTTCCAGAGAAGTCAACAAATGGGTATGTTGTTGCATATCGTTTTAGTTTTGTTCCAAGGCCAGAAAGATTTTCTACATCTTCTACAGATTTAACTGCGGAAAGTAAAATAATTTGAGTATCTGTTTCAACATATTTTTTAGCTTCTGCAATTGTTTTAAGAGCCGAGGTTGTCGTCATACCTTTGTTTTCATCACTGCCATTTTCTGGATCCACATAAATCTTTATATATTTCCATTTTGCATATAAAACGTCATTTGTTCCATTAAGCTTATCAACAGGCAGGAGCCAGTTAGAACCTGATGAGCCAAGCTTAGCTGTTGGATCATCGCAGTCAGGATTGTTTACATACCAGCCTTCAAATTCTGCAACATCAGAATCTACATCAGATGGAGAATCAAGAGACAAGTCTGTACCAGCATAACTCCATTGTTTTGTTTCATCAAATGTTCCCGAAATAGTTTTTCCAAACTGGTCTTTAAATGTTAAATCGTAAACCTCTGGACCAAAAACAGGATAATAATCTATATAAGTTGGAGGAAATTTTTTAGGAATTTCTTTTTCAATTATAGCATTTGCTTCATTATAATTATCTTTTATTACTTCATCTGTTGCTTGGGTTGTCCATCCGTAAAACTTATAGCCTTGTTTTGAATTAACAGGCCATTCAGTTAAAAGTACTTCTCTACCATACTTTCCACGTACTTGATATTGTTGATTATCATAACTTGCCATATTATGAAAATTCAAAGAACTTTCATTTCGCTTATATTGAACTGAAAAAACTGTAGTTCCTCTACCATCAATTGTGCCACTTGGTAAAGACTCAATTGCTGTAAAACCTACATATCCTTTAATATCTGCGGCAGACAAGGTTACAGTTGTATCTGTTACTCCATATCTTGTTTCAAATTCTTTATGGTCAAAAATAGTTTCGTCTTCTAAAGATTCCCACTGATAATCTATTCTATAAGGAGTGTCTTTACATGGTTCCCAGCTTCCATAAAAAGACAGGGAATGTCTTGGCACCACAAAATATTCTATTGTTCCATCAGCTTTATTTGCATAATCCAAATCCAAATCTATGTCTGCTGTTTTCAGAGTCCAGCCCTTGTTTATATACCCGGGTTTTAATTCCCAAATTTTTGAATCCTTATGATCCGGAAGATCTGAGGCTATTATTTTTTCGCCAATTATAAAATCGAAACTTTGCCCATAGGTATCTGTATCATTTGCAAAGAATGTTACTGGAGTAATGATATATCTTCCTAAATCGTCTTGAAATTTTCCGTTCCATTCAACGTCAATATTACAGGAAGCAAGAATTAATGTGCTGAGTAAACTTACAATTGTTTTTTTAATAAAATTGTTTATCTTCATCATTTTCTTACCTCATTTTTAGAAACTTACACCCACAAGAAGTACTGGCGTTGCAATAACAAAAATATTATCTGGCGTGAGTAAGGCAATTGCCTGGGCACCAAGTTCTATATTCATGTACCGAACAGGTCTGTACATAAATGCTAAGCAACCATTTACAGCAGGATAAATATATCCTTTTTCAAAATCTTCCCCATAACCGCCACTTGAAAACAGATCCATAAATGTAACACCCATACCCAATCTGGTGTCAAAATACAGATGTTCTTCCCAAAGTTCAAACTGATAAAGCACACTAAACTGAACGGTGTGCATTGCAACCGCAATTGTTAATAACTGATTCTGGTAAATAATATCATCAAAATTATAAGAAACATCAAAACCAAAATAATTTCTTCCATAATTAATTGGTGCAATTGAAAATCTTCCACCTAAATTAAATTTTACTGGACCGTCTAGAATTGAAAGAACTTCACTGTTTCCAAATAAGAATGGATATCCGCCTTGAAGTTGAAAATTGACATTTTTGAAGTCATAATCTTTTTTCTTTAGATTGATGTTAATATTATCAGAAACAATGCTTTTTCCACCTGGATTTGTTACTTTTACAGTCCAGTTTCCTTCTGGAAGTTTTGGAACTATTAATTTATCTACTATATTAACACCAGTATCTTTATCTGTTTCAACTTCAAATTCTGCAACAACTTCTTCATTTGTTTCTGAATTAATCATTACTATTTTTGATGCATCAGAAACATTTTCCAGCTGAACTGGAATTTCAACTTTGTTTGATTTCTTTACGGTAATATTTTCTTCCATATCACCAATTATTGGCTGCACAGCTTTTGTAATTGTAAAAACACACCATTTACTCTGAACTGCTATATGTCCAAATAAGTCGTATACAGAAATTCTATATTTATAGTTTCCAGGAGGAAGTGTAAATGTAACAAAGGTTGCTTCTGTTGTTAATGTTAATGGTTCTACAGAAGCATCTTCTGAAATAATTTCTATTCCATATTGCCAGGCATTTTCATCGCCTTCCCATTCAATTCTCTGAATATACTTTTGCGAATCAGAAGCTTTTGTTTCCGACACAGAAGATTCCAAGGCTTGTGGAAAAAGTCCTTCTGGAACAAAAAGTGAGAAAACTAAAAATGAAACAACAGAACAGAATATCTTCTTCATCCACTAATCTCCGTACTGTTTTCCAGGATCAATTGGATTGACTTTTGAAGGTAAACCAATCTGAATGCTAAAGTTTTGAATTGACTGTTTACTGTGAATTGTTGTTTCAGAAACACCAGTATGTTTATATGCAGTAACTCGCCATTCAAAATTACCATTTTGCAATTTTGTTAATTCTGTAAATTCAAATCTGTTTTGTTCTATATTTTTCTGCTGGAATACACGTTTTTTTCCACCAGAAGGCAAAATCTGATACAAATCAAATGTATAATCGGTTGCATCTTCTACAGAATCCCAGATAAATACAACTTTTCTGTTTGTTTTTATATATTCTGTGTCAATTGTAACGTCTTTCACAGGTTCCAGTAAAACAGGATCTTTTAATGGGATTATTTCCACCACCTTTGTTTCTATCACTGGCTCTTCCACCTTTGGCTGCTCAACAACTTTTTCTGGCTGTTTTTCTACAACCGGCTTCTTTTCTTCAACCGATTTCTTTTCTTCAACCGGCTTCTTTTTTTCAACTGGTTTAACCTGTGGTTTTGTTTTTGGTTCAGTTTTTACAGATTCAACAACTTTTTCTGTTGCTGCTGTTTCTGTTTTTGCAATTTCTACATATTTTTCTGGTTCAACACCTGCTTTTTCAGCTTTTTCTATAATCTGATTTTTTTCGATTGTAATTTCCAAAGGCTGACCTGCTTTTTCCATTGCAATTTCAATTGCGCTCTTTTCAAAAGACTCAGGTTTATCTTCTGGAAGAACAAGGGCTACAGGTTCTCCAGGTTCTTTTTGTACTTCAAATGTTTTGGTTATAGATTCAACTGCATTTTCGCCATCAGTATAGCCAACAACTTTCCAATAATATGTACCTTGCTCATATAAATCATTTGTTACAGGCTGAACTGATACTGAATTTTCCGTTTTAAGATTTACAAGTGTATTAGAAAAATCTCTGGACTTGGAAACAATGAGACTATATGAATTCATTTTCTGTTCAGAATCCCACATGAATGTAAGTTGAGAATCTTTATCTTTTGCATAAACAACCTGCTTATCAATTGGATAAATTAATTCTGGCCTTGCAATTACTTCCGGAAAAACTTTTTCCACACTAAAAGACGAATATTTTACATTTTCTCTATATCCCTGATTTCCAATTGTATAGTAAGGTACAACGCGCCAATAATAGTCAGTTTTTGTTTCAGTTTGATTTTCAGCTTCTAAAACATAATTGTATTTTGTATCAAAAATTTTTTGTTCAGTGATTATGTTATTAAATGAAGAATCTTTTGCCAGCTGGAATTTATAATGAGCAACCTGTTCACCTTCCTCCCAGTTAAAATTAATAGTAAGTTTATCTGTCAATTTCATTTGGGAATTATCTGATGGAGAAATTAAATTAAATGATGATGCTTTTATTACATTAAAATCACCTGTTGTTTTATTTTCAACATCTGATTCCGGGTAAACTCTCCAATAAACTTTGCCTTCCTCTACTGGGATAGCAAGTTTATCATCTGGGGCTTTTGTATATTTATTCTGAATGTTTGAAAAATCAGGGGTTGTGGAAGTTTCTATTATTAACTTTTCTGATTTATATTCTGGAATTACCGTCCAGTCAATATTTACATCAACTGGTTTTTCTTCAAAGTTTAACACTTGTGATGGGGATGATGCACTTACTGCCTTTTTTGAAATTTTCCCATCCTGAGTCTGCTTAAAGCTTTCTCCCTGGCTCATTTCCAATTCAATACCAGATTCATCTGTTACGGTTACACCACCCTGCTTTACTGTAAATGAAGCTTCTCCATCCCCATTAGTTTCTGCCGAAAAAGCAGCACCTGGTTTTAAAGTAAGGGCAGCTCCATTCTTCATTTGCAAGGAAACATGACTGTTATTTTCTACATTTTCAGATTCAACTGCAATTGTACCACTATCAAGAGAAATAACGTAATCACCATCGTCAGTTATGAAAATTTGAAGCATAGTATTTTCTCCCAGCTCCAAAGATGAGTTATTGGAAAAAAGAATAGTAGCCGTAGCTTGAGAAGCCGTGCGAATAATATCGCCATTATAAAGAGTAGAATTTTGCTGTAATCTTTCCCAAACAACTCGATCTTTAAATTTTCGCTGCGCAGTTTTATACTTGTATTGAATCTGGGCTATGGAAGAAATATCAGTTCGAACTGTATTTCTATTTAATTCAATAAAAAAGTATTTTAGACTAAAGAAAAAAGCACAGATACAAATTGCCGTTACAAAAAGATCAAGTAGTATGGATTTGAATCTTATTCTCTTCTTCCCCAAGATTTACTCCACTAAAATCTGGAACTGGAATTCCTAATAAATCTCTCACTTGGTTTAAATTTTCTGGTCCTTTTGGACCAACAGCAACTTCACATTCAGGATCTACAACAAAATCTGGATCTGTAGTTTTAAAGAATTTTTCAATATCAAAAGCAGGCATATTTACCACACCATAGAAATATTGAATTCCTTTTCCTTTTACTTCAAATGGGACAGGAATTTTCTCTACCACAATTTCGTTTTCTTTGTTTTCATCAAGAATTGTGTAATTGTTATTTTCACACTTTATATATTCGTACTTTAATAATTCATAGGTTTCTTGTGTAATCAGCATATCTGTTCCACAAGGTTTATTTGAACTTTCTGTTCGGCTTGCCATATTTACGGCGTCACCAATAGAAGTAAATTCCATTTTATCATCAGAACCCATAAAACCTACTGTAGCTCGTCCAATATTTATACCAGAACCAATTCTAATATTTGGTTTATATGGTGCGTCTGCATCGTACTGATGTTCCAATGTAAACTGATTTGCTTTTTTATTGTAATCCATTAATGCATAACGCATTGCAACCGCAGCCTTAATTGCATTTATAGCATCTTCCTTTACATTTTTCTGATGCTTTTCATATTTTTCTTTATATTCTTCACTTGCAGGATTCAGCTGTTCAAAATCCAGATTATCATCTCTAAGAACACCCCAGGCAGCCATAATAGCATCACCTTCAAACTTATCAACTGTACCGCCGGTGATTGCAATGCAATTTACCATGCGCTCCATATATTCATTTAAAAATCCAATAATATGAGCAGCGGAGTGTTCACCATAACGCTTATTAAAACCGTCTGAAATTGCAGTAAAACCACGAATATCACTAAAGAAAATTGTAATATCTTTTAAATGAGGCTGGAAATCTATTTTTTTTAAGACAATAGCTTTTGTTACACCTTTATTTGTAAGCTTGGTAAATGTATTTAAAATATCCTGTTCGGCTTTTGTACTTTTATTCAAAATGCCAATTTCATCACGACGATGCTGATCAAGATTTGTAAATAAGTCTGTATCAAATCTACCCTGATTAATTTCATTTACAACTTCTGTAAGTAAATGTAATGGTGTTGTAAGAGAACGAGCAAAAATCCAGATGATTAATATTGCAATGGAAAGAATTGCCAATGTAAGGTAAATATTTTGCAATGTTGTTTTCTTAATTCCTTCAAGAATAATTTCTGTTTCAACTTGAGTTGTTACAGCACAATTAAAGGCAGAAATTTTTGTAAATGCACCAATGTATTCAACACCATTATCATCTGTATAAGTAATCTGCTCTCCCTTTTGAGTAGAAGCATTAAGACTTTGAATCAAATAATCATTTCCAATATTCCCACCTTTTAGAACTTGCTCCAAATCGGAATGTAAAAGAACATCTCCGGAATCATTTACAAGACAAGACAAATTTATGGAGCCAGTTGAAAAGGAATCCAAAAGAGACTGAGATGAAAATAAAACCAAGACTGTCTGTGGTCCTGCAGGTGTTTTCAATTGAAAAATCATTGAAAGAAGAGGCATACCAAAATATGGAGAAGCATTTGAAAGTTTTGTAATTCCTTTTTGGGCTTCCTTTATATTTTTATCGCAAATTACAATAAAGGAATCCAGCATGGTAAGAGTAATGCCATTTTCCATAAAAAATTTCTGATTAATAAGCTCTTTGTTCTGTTCAAAAAAAACTACAGAAACAATATCTTTATTTCGTGTAAAGAATGCTTCCGCTTCACTGTCTTTGTTTGTTGGATTAAGATCATATAACAAGGCTGCAGAATTCAACACAGTATTAAGTCTGTATTCACAATCAGCAGTAGCTCTATTATTAATTGTAAGGTTATTTTCTTCTGCATTAATTCTTGTATCTTGTGTTACAAAATATGAAACAAGAGCAGTAATTGTACCCATGGAAACAATAACCAGCAAAGAAATAATAATAATTAATTTTGCACCAATTGTTGTTCCTTTATCTCTTTTTTTACTGGCTTTTCTAGCTTTTATTGTTTTCTTAATAACTTTTCGTCTTTTTCTGGAATCATTTCCATCATCATCGTAAAGAGGAACTTCCCAATCATAAACAACCGATGTTGAAGAGTTAAGCTCTGGATTATCTAAAATCTCTTCACTATAGTCTGATTCAGAATTATATTCAAAAACTTCAACAGCTTCCAATTCCTGAGTTTCTTCAGTTTTTACAAAGTCGCCGTAGCTAAAATCTTCATTTTTCACGTCAAATATTTTAACCTATTCTAAGTAAATTCTCAAGGAACTTTATTATATAATGGGTTGTAAAACCATTGCTTTTGTGTACAATTATAACCATGGAAGCTTTACTAGAATTTATCAGCTCTTACGTTTCTTATTGGCCATTAGCAGTTTTTTTACTTTTACTTTTAGCAGGTTTGAATCTTCCAATATCTGAAGATGCATTAATTATTCTTTCTGCTGCAATGGTTCATCAGAATCCTAAACTGCTTTTACCAACATATGTTGCTTTATATATTGGCATTTTTTTCAGCGATGTAATGGTTTACACAATGGGACGTTTGCTTTCAAAAGGATTTTTGCAGTTCCAATTTTTAAAGAAAAAGCTTACACCTGAAAAACTGGAATGGGTTTCAACAAATTTGGAAAAGCATGGGCTGTTTACTTTTATTACATGCCGATTTATTCCATTTGGTGTTAGAAATGCTCTGTTTTTATGTTCTGGCTTTGTAGGATTAAACCCAGGAAAATTCCTTCTGTTTGATTCCATTGCCGCTTTAATAAGCAGTTCAACTCTTTTCTTCCTGGTTTATTTTATTGGCCAGGCAGCAAAAAAAGGCCTGGAAGTAATAGGTATTATTCTTTTTGTTGCGCTTGTAATTGTACTGGCAATTTTATTTATCAGACGCAGAAACAAGAAAAAAGCTGCACTAAAAAATTCTGATGATTCAGATTCTAATGCAGCTTCTAAAGTTACAGATTAAGTATTAAGTTTTTAGTTTTAAATGATTTATACTTCCTGTGGTAATGGTGGATTCTTCCATACCCAGAATTGTCTGTGTTTAGCAATAAACCATGCTGCTCTGGAAATAATTTTGAGCGATACATAAACAAGTTCAACAATCAAAACAACAGGTGATTCAATTTTCAAAACAAACATGATTACAGCAAATGCAATAAATATGTAATCAGGATGTGGATCCTGCTTTTTCATTGTAATAGCAACAATTAAAGCTGCAATGTAATCAATATTAAACAAAACAACAATATAATATGGAATATAATGATAATCAGGATTTCTAATTGCAAATAAGGTTGCAACTAATATAGAAGCAGCACAATAAGCCCAGAAACGAATTGAAGCACCTCTTGTTCTAATAAAATTGAACAAATCAGAAATCAAAGAAAAAATAATGAATGTACAAACTACAGCTTCTGCTATTGTAAGCTTCTGCAACCACTGGCAGGAAGAGCCAAAAATATTCTGAATAAATCCAAAGCTTCCTAATGTAATTAATGCACCATTAACCACAGAGTCAAAATATGCAATTGTAATAATCACAGTAAATGATAAAACTACTTCAGAAGAGCTGAATTTTCCAAAATACATGTGACCGTTTTTATATCTTTCCCAGAAAGCAACTGCCTGTGTAATATAGGCTTTGCTCAAAATAACAAACACAATCCAGGGATTAACAATTTTATAACATACTAAAACAGGAATAATTAATTCTGCATTTACAAAACAGTCCAGAAAGTGATCCAAGTATTCACCTAGAGGAGAACCAGTTTTTGTTCTTCTTGCCTGCATTCCATCAAGACAATCTCCAAATAAATATGCAGGAATTAAAAAAGGGATGGCAAACCA
>JAHAZJ010000097.1 GCA_018385315.1 Treponema sp.
ATTATCCCGCCAATCTCAACAACGTTTGAATATCCCCAGTCCACCAGTTTTTGACTGGCCTCCTTGCTCCGTCTTCTTTTCTGTCATGTTAATCTTTCTTTTTAGACCTTAATGTCCATCCTCCATTTTCGACTTTTTGTTTTGGAACCTCAAAACAGTTGAACATTGGATGGAAGTCCAGGTCTACCCCACCCTTTCGACCGTTGCGGTTTTTGAGGATTTTAAGCTGAAGCTGCTGTGCCATTCCCGGAATCTCGGCGTTCTTTTCCTGCTCATTTCGCAGCTGGATAATTCGGGCTGTACGGGATTTTTCGTCTTCGTACTTGCCGTCCTCTTTTTTAAGATAATCCATGCCCTTAAACTGCAATGCCATAAGAACATCACTAGTATATTCAATGGCACCCGATTCCTTAAAGCTTGCAATGTTTACCGGGCTTGTGTAATTTTCACGGTTAAAGCTTGAAATCGCAAAAATCGGAACATCATAATCTCGGCTGGCACGTTTAAGCTCAACTACAGCCTTGTCTGTATTCTGCTTGTCTGTAGCCCTCATATCAAAAGGCGCGATAATTTGCAGATAATCAATAATTACCAGAGGCTTTCTGCCTGTTATCCTGATATGTCGAGCAATTACGGCTTTGATTTTTTCTACGCCAATATCACCAATACCAATGTGATAGAAAATCCGACCTGCATAATCAGCATAGCTTTTGATACACTCATTCAGAAAATCTACCCCCTCTTTGGAAGTTAGGGATTTTCCGTTAAGCAGATTTCTAGTTGTAGTTGCAAAATCAAGTTCGTTTCCCCAGGTTCTGCATTTTTGAAAAGAAAGTCGGCTGATTGATTTTGCTATAAGCTCCTGTTTTCCCATCTCCAGGCTGAAAACAAGTACATCCTGCCCCATCTTTGCTGCATTATCTGCCACCTGAAGTGCAAAGGTAGTTTTACCAAGGCTGGAAATAGCACCAATGATATAAAGCCCCGGATAAAAGCCTCCGTCCAGAATATCATCCAGATTTTGAAAACCAGTTGAAACACAATCCTTGTTGTGCCGCCTTTTTATGTCCTCAATAAACTCTGTAAGTCCGGTTACAGCAGATGTCCCATAATAAGCCTCTTCTTCCTTTTGCCTTTTTTCCTCCAGCAAAGCAAGCACATTGTTACGGGCATTCATAACTGTCTGAATAAAGGTTTCTCTGTCTCCAACCAAGGCTTCATTGGCATCCTTAAAACCTAAAGTGATGTCTGCATCAACAAATTCCACCTGAATCTTTGTTAATTCTTCAGAAAGCTTTGCTTCCCCTGCCCTGCCCGCTTCGTCATTATCCAGCGCCAGAATCAGCGGATATTTTGGCATGTTTGATTTTAAGAACTCAATAAAGCGTAAGTTACTGCTGGAACCCAAAGCTACTGCAATTCCTCCGGCTTCAATGATGCTTAAGGCATCAAACTCCCCTTCCACAACAAAAACCGGCTGTTCTGCAAGGGGAATAGCTTTTAAGTTAAAGAGCTCAAAATGTCCTTTTGGCTTTAAGTAGCGCTCTTTTTTGTCGGCTTCCCAGGTTGCTCGGGCATTGTAGCTGAATTCTCCTGTTGGAATTACAAAGCGGCGTTTTTCTTCCCAGTAGCCAAGGTTGTAGGCATCTACAGTTGCTTTTGAAAGGCCCCGCTTTTTCCAATAATCAGTTTTTTCAACTGCAGCATGACACTTTTCGAAAAAATCTGTAAGGTTTTCCCGATTTTCATTCTGAGATTTTTTATTTATGTCAATTTCAGTTGCAGCCATTGCTGCTGATTCTGGCTGAGGAATGGATTTTGAAGAAGTTTGATTTTTTGAATTTTCATAATCAACATTTATGTTATAAAGGTCATATACATGATTAAAAAGTTCTTTGCCTGATAATCCTGTATCAATAGCCACAACATCAAAAATGTCATAATCCACTCCACAAGAAAAACAATGGCATCTGTTACGTCTTGAATCAAAAGACATACTTGGATGCTTATCTTCGTGTGCTGGATTTAAACATGAGAAATTGCTTGCTGTGTTGATACCTTTTGAGTTAAGATATGCCTCGAGATTTGTCTTAGCATATTCCTTAGCTTCTTCTGGATTCATATGGTCCCCACCCTGATTCCATTTTAACTAATTTTTTCTTAACTCTAAGATAAAGCGGGTTAGACGTATTTGCAATACGTCACCCTCCGAATTTAATATAGCTCTTTAAAAGCTATATATAAGCTCTTAGGAATTTGTAGCATGGGCTAATTTACAGTTATATAAGCATTTAGAAGGGATTAGCTCCCACGTAAAATATGACAAATTCCACTTAAAATAGTCCAAATTCCACGTTAAATAAACCTTCTTCCACGTCATTTATGACTTTAGGCCCTTTTTTTCCACGTAAAATATGACAAAATTTAGACACCTTAAGACGAATTTTGAGCTTATTTTTCATGATTTTTGCCTTTTTTGGACCCATTTTTCCTGTTAGCCCCTTCTAATTTTACTAAAAATCTGCTTATTTTGCCATAATTTTAAGAAAAAGGAACTAAAAACAGGTAAATTTTTGCTATTTTCCCACGTAAAATATGACTTTTTTGAGTAGAAAAGGATATAAAAATTAAAATTCTGTCGACCTTGTGTCTGAATTTGTTAACAAGTGAGAAAAATTCGCTTCCTTAGCTGTTAAAATCGACTTTTTTCAATGAAATTTTGATGATTTTTCCCACGTAAAATATGACTTTTTTAAAAGTATCAAAAACTATCTAACTCTATATAATATAAAGAAATAAGTTGTTTCCACGTAAACTATTCCTACAGAAAAATCTGAAAATCTCCCACGTAAAATATGACTTTTTAACCTGAAAAAGCTAAGTTCCGGCAAAAATGCCCTGAAAATGGGCAAAAAGAAAGGAAATTTGGTAAAAAAATAGGGAAAAATAGTCAAATTTGCAGGAAATTCGGCAATTTTCCCACGTAAAATATGACTTTTTCTTCCCCATAAATAGCTTTTATCCACGTAAAATATTACTTTTTATTTTTGGATTCTTTTTCAAGTTTAGTAGCCAAAGCTTTTACCTTTGCCCGGTCTGCGATTTCTTCACGTTTTTTCATTGCACCTTCAATCTTTATTCGCTTGGTTTTTGCCAGGTCTCCAAAGTGCTCAAGGTACTCATTGTAAAGCGAAACCTTTGCATATCCATCTTCCAGGAACTCGATAATGTTGCCGTTTACGTTGTAATTCGGCTCCACTACAATATCCCCGTTCAGCATGTTTGAAATTTCACTGATAGCATTCAGAATAGGTTCTTTGATGTCTCGGCCAGGATTCTTTGTGGCGGTTTCATCAGGAAGATCCAGAATCTGCTGCAGTGTCTTAAAGCTCATGTTAAAGCTGCCGTTTTTGCCAATATCATTAAGGCGTTTTCGTGCAAGCATAACGATATTCAGCAAAGTATCAGCGGCATTATCAGAAAGGGAGAAATATTCCTTTGGCAGAATTGAAAAATACTGAAGTGCAAATAACTGCCAGTTAATACGCTTGTTCAGATAGATTTCTACAATTCCGTTTTTGATATGGGCACCAGTAAAGAGGACTTCAATACCGCTGTCTGTAATCTGTTTCTGGTCTTTTTTATCCCGAACAACACCTTCAATCTTGATAGAGGTCAAAGGATGCTGTGCCTGATTAAAAGCCTGTCTTGCTGTTCTGATTGTTTTATAACAGCCCAAGGTGACAAAATCTTCCAGAGGGAACTTGATGCTGATATCATTTTCAAGATTCTCTGTTACATTTTCTTTACTCAGCTGAACCAGAGTGTAAGTCAAAATCTTCTTGAGAGGCTTGTTTGCCTTAGTGAAAAGGTCAATGTTATCAAGATGGATTGTGGTTTCTGTATTATCTGTGGAATATTTTACACGCTGGCTAAGATTTTTACTTCCTTCTGGAGGATCAAAAAAATCAATCTGGGTTGAATGACTGTTGTGTTCAAGACGTTTTCCAAAGGTTTCAAGGTCACCTACATGGCTTACAACGCTGATAACTGTGTTTGAGGCCGGACTGTTTGGAAAACTGAACCATTTGCGGTCATCTTCGTTATTTTTAAGATTTTTTTTCTTTGTGTTTGCTGGTAAATTAGTTTCTTTTTCGTCCATTTTTTAATTGCTCCTAGTAAAGACCTATATCAGAAAAATGAACAAGACCTTTCTTTTCCTGCTGCTCAAGATACTTTATAGCAATCTTAATGCCTTTTGAAAGGGATACACCGTGCTTCATAAAATAAGCCTTAAGGGCTTCTCTTTCCTTTTCTGTGGTTCGTACAACAATTTGTGTTGCCTTTATTTGTCTAGAAACAGAAACTGGAGCTTCCACTTCTTCTGCAACATCATCTTCAATATCGATTTCTGTATCAAAATCAGATCCCATTTCAATGGGGTCTATAATTGTTTCTGGTTCTTTTTCTACTACTGATGCTACAGGAGTACTTACCGGAGTTGCCTGCTGTACTGTAGTACCACCGATAGGTTTATTCATGCTGTTCAAGAAATCCATGTCTAATGAGTTTTTTGCTGGTTGTACCTTCTGCATATTTTATTCTCCTTAAGCTCCTCTACCCTATTTCAAAGCCTGTGCAATTTCTTCCAGTGATTCCAGAGTGTCTTTCTTGGCACCTGCAATTGCCTGAACTGGAACAGATGTTGTCTGTGCTTTACGGAAGCCTGTATCTGTTGGAATTACAAATACCTTGTATCCACTTGGTTCAAGTGCTTTGTACTGAGCTACCAGGTCGCGGCATTGTGCAATGGCGTTGTTGTTCTCGTTCAAAATCAATTTGTTGAGGAATGGCTTTCCGTTTACGCTGACTCCATAACAGTTATCATAGCGTTTTTTCATAGCATCCAGGTTTACTTTAAAAGTTTTAAGTCCGTCATAGCTGAAGCGGTCCAGTTTAAGAACGTTGATAACTTCATCACTGGCAATAAAGCAGCTTTCTTCAAGAGCACCGAAGGCTGGAGATGTATCGATTACGCAGTAGTCAAATACATTAGCAAGTTCGTTTTTAAGCTGAGCAAGCTTGAACTGCTCCTTCTGAGCCACAGTTTCCTGATATGTTCGAAGACCTCCGTCAATTCCTGCTGTTGGGATGATGAAGAGGTTTTCTACCTGTGTTGGCTGAATTACATCTTTGATTGTGCACTTGTCTGAAAGCACGTCTGAAAGTTCATACTGAAGACTTGGAAGGTTCATCCAGTCTGTTGTGTTCCCCTGAGGGTCGGCATCGATTAAGATTGTACGTCCGATTTTAGCAAGTTCTACGGCTACTGAAACAGAAACTGAAGTTTTGCCAGTACCACCCTTCTGAATGGCAAATGTATAAGTTTTCATATTTTTCCCCTCTATACTTTGTTTATACGATATAAACATTATAGACGATGTATTAGCAAAATGCAAGACAAAATATACAAAGTATTGCAAAAACATAAACAAAATATTAACAACGTATATACAAACTATAAACAATTATATATAAAACGTATATACAAAGTATATAAAAATACAATACGTAAAATTGTTAAAAATCAGCTTCTATACGTGCATCTATACGTAAAAAATCAATCTGGAGAGGTTAAAAATTTTCATCTGTAATTCCTTGTATTGTATAGATTTACACTAGACAAAATATACAAAGTAAATACAAACACTATTCAAACAATATACAAAATTAATACAAACACTAAGCAAAATAGACATTGTAAATACGTGGATATAGTAGGGGAGGGGCAATCAGCGTTCCATGGAAAATATAGTAGCAGGAGCCTAATGGCAAGCTGATTTATTTGTAATGGACTGCAAAAGCGAATCGGTTCAAGAAGGTTGAAACAATCTTTTTGACTTTTTATAGGAGACTGAAATATCATTTCGTGCATTATTCGGTCGTATTTTGCAGTTATAATCACATTATTCGGTCGAAAAATGCAAATAAACTTGCAATATTCGGTAGAATAATGCTAAAATTAAGGCTGAAAACTGAGAAAATCCACCAGAATAGGGGTGTCAGATGATGATTCGCAAGGAATATGCAAGTCTTATAAATTGGAAAAATAAAAAGATTCGTAAACCTCTGATGGTGCTTGGCGTTCGTCAGTGTGGAAAGACATATCTCATAAAGGAATTTGGAAAACAGGAATTCGAAGATATGGCCTACTGTAACTTTGATGGAAATAAAGGCTTGCAATCTATTTTTGATTATGACTTTGATATTAACCGTATTCTAGAAGAACTTGGCAGTATTGTACTCGGGAAAAAAATTGTTCCCGGAAAGACTCTGCTTGTGCTTGATGAAATTCAGGACTGTCCCCGTGCAATACAGGCGCTTAAATATTTCTGCGAAAATCTTCCAGAGCTTCATGTTATTGCGGCAGGCTCTCTGCTTGGAATTGCCTTGAGAGGGGAGGGAACTTCGTTTCCTGTTGGCAAGGTTGAGCGGCTCGAAATGTTCCCCATGAGCTTTGAAGAATTTGTGATTGCAGATGGTGGTGAAAAATATATAAACGGAATTAATAAGATTCCTTTTGAGCGTGAGATTTCTGAGCTCTATACTGTGCCTATGCAAAAATATCTGCAGAATTATTATATTGTTGGAGGTATGCCTGAGGCTGTTCAGAAGTGGATTGATACTCACGATTATGCCGAGGTAGAACAGATTCAGGATCAGATTTTAAGAGATTATGCAGATGATTTTGGTAAGCATACAAGCCCGGAAACAGCTATAAAAATCAAATTGATTTGGGATGCAATTCCTTCTCAGATTGCAAAGGACAATAACAAGTTTGTTTTTTCTCATGTAAAGCAGGGCGCCCGTGCAAAGGATTTGGAGGATGCACTTGAATGGCTTGTAAGTGCAGGCCTTGTTTATAAATTGAATCTTGTTTCTACTCCGCAGCTTCCTCTTGAGAGCATGAAAGACAATACCTACTTTAAAGTGTATATGGCTGATGTAGGCTTGCTCCGAAGAAAATCAAATGTAAACTATCGTACCATCTTAAATGGTGATGCATCCTACATTCAGTTCAAGGGTGCATTTACCGAAAACTATGTTTTGTCGCAGCTTAAATGCCTCAAGGTTCCAGCCTATTTCTGGCGTACTCAGGCCGATGCCGAGGTAGATTTTATTTCCGATTGGGAAGGCGTGCTTTTTCCGATTGAAGTGAAATCTGCCGACAACACGAAGGCAAAAAGTCTTCAGTTATTTTGCAAGCGCTTTTCTCCAAAAATTGCCTTCAGAACTTCACTTAAAAATGTTGGTGACAATGTTAAAGATTCTACACATGAATGGTGCCTGCCCCTGTACATCCTCTTCCGCTTAAAAGATTACGTAAAAAACGAAATGGGGTGGTAGAGTTATCATTAAATGAGACAGAATATGATATAATTAAGTAAATATGAGAAAACAAAACCTTCCACAACAGCATTTGACTCCGATTCAAAAAGAAATAGTAACTGCCCTTGAGCAGATGAAAGAAAAGTCTCTTATTACAGAAGCGAATCTTGCAAAAAAGGTTCGGGAAAACGCAAAAATCTCCGGGAAAAATAAGGCTGGAATCTGTCTTAAAGATCTGGAAGTTTCCATTGAATATCTTGGTGAAAATAGAGAGCTGCCTTATGCACTTCATCTTAACAGTGCGAATAATATTTTGATAAAGAAAGTAGGGCACGATGCGTCTTTGAGTAGCTGTGCTGAGAGGGAATGGAAGCTGCTGGATGGGGAAGCGAAAAAGCGCCGCCAGTCTAGTGAGAAGTCAATTTCAGTTTTGACTAATGGGGACTTACGGCAGAAGGCTTCCGGCGGGAAGGGGTTGCAGAAAAGGAATGACAGGAAGAAAATGAGTTTTCGGGATGTAGGGGAGTTTGAGTAGCAGCTTTTTTCTTCATGACTTTTATGTTAGTGATTGTTCCTGTCATTTGGGAAACAAAAATATTTAATCTATTAATATAGTAAAATTTTTATGAAATAAAAAAATGTATTTTACTGGACATGGAATAAAACAGGATTTACTAAAAGCGTTTAATTGGTAAAGGGCCAACTGTATATGCTGCTGTAAATACTTATATTGATTCTCATCCGAATATTACACTTCAAGAATTACAAACTGCTTTTCCTGATTATCTGGCCTAACCAGATTTGGAAAAATGATTCGAAAAGTGGAAGATGTAACTCCAAATGAATGGTCAAGGAATTGCAATAGTACCTGTTAATTAAATTGACGATACAACATAAATGTTGTATATTGTTTATATGGGAATGACAGCAAAACAGGTAATGAAGATTCTCAAAAAGAATGGATGGAAACTTGATCGAATTGAAAGT
>JAHAZJ010000211.1 GCA_018385315.1 Treponema sp.
AAGTTCTAAATTTGGCCTGAGCTAATTCAACAATTCCTTCCATCATCGCTCCACCACCAGTTAAAATAATATTTCCTGAAAGTTGAGTAATTGAATCGCTGGTATTTTTCTTTATTTCTGCCCTTACGAGTGCAAAAATCTGTTCTACACGAGCCTGAATAATCTGACACAATTGAGATCTTGCCAATAGCTCTGGTGGTCTTCCACCAACTCCTGGAAGAATTACATCTTCATCGTTTGAGCCAATTCCTGGTAACCAGCAGCAACCAGATTCAAGTTTGATTGTTTCTGCTGCAGCAACAGGAATACCAGTTACAATAGAAATATCGCTTGTTACAAGATTTCCACCAACAGGAATGGAAGCTGTACTTACTGGTGCACCATGCAAAAGTACCATTACATCAGTAGTATCAGCACCAAGATCTATAATAATTGAACCTAATTCTAATTCATCATCATGACAAACAGACTGGGTCTGTGCCAAAGTTTTTAGCATTACAGCATCAAGAATATAGCCTGCTCTATTCATACAAGATTTCATATTCTGAATTACGGTTTTTGAACCTGTAACCATATGAACTTCAACAGCCAGTTTATTTCCAAGACGATTAATTGGAGACTGAGTTCCAATGGAAATTCCATCAACCAAATATCTTTGTGGGATTACATGAATTTTCTCTCTATCTGCAGGACTATTGATTGCAATTGCCATATCAATTACCTGATCTATATCATCCTGAGTAACTTCTTTTCTATTTGTTTTAGGATTAGGTTTAATTGGAACTGTAGCAGTTGCATTTTCACTCTGAATTAAAGAACCGCCAACAGCAACAATTACAGAATTTACAAGCATTCCAGCATTCTGTTCTACTTCTTCAATTGCAGCTTTAATAGCGTCCTTTGCATCTTCAATATTAACAATAACACCGTTTTTTAAACCAACGGATTTTTTTGAGGAAGTTGCAACAATTTCTAGCTTGCCATTATCATCATATTTACCAACAGCAACTTTTATTACTTCGGTACCTATGTCCAGGCCTACAATAGTTCGTTCATCATTCATCCCCAATCACCCCACCTTGATTTTTAATTTTACATGAAACTGAACCATAACGTAAATCAACTTCTGTAACTTCTTCGTCCAGCAAGTTAACAACATCTAATACTACCATCATATACTTTAATGCGTCTTCATTCAATGACCGATCAGTTAAAACTCTAATTTTCGATTGTGCAGGAATAAGTGCCAGCTCATAGTTTCCAAATTCTTTTGGGATTACGCAAATTTCTGCAAGACTAGCAAAATAACTTTTATTTGTTGCGGCGATGTTAGAAATCTGTTCAATGAGCGTTTTATATTTAGAAGGTATTTTCATTCCTCCAGACATCTGCTCAATTGGTAAACCTGAAATAATAGGAATAACATTTGAACTTAAAACAGAACTATCTTTTAATGGGAATAAAACTCCATTCTTATCAATTTGCATTGGATAGGAATATCCATTTTCTATAACACAAGTAACCGCCACTGGCTGTCTTTCTACTACATCAATATAAATTTTATCAGGGAATTTTTTTTCTACAGTAACACGATCAATTCCTGGTTCTGATGAAATAAGGGAAACTGCTTTATCTACATCAAAATCAAACCAAGTTGAACAATTCATTGGAATTAATTTTGCTGCAATTTCTTCTGGTGTATAAACTTTTTGTCCACTTACTGTTACCCTCGGACTTGCAAAACTTGGTAACATATATTTATAAACAATAAGTTCACCTAATAGAAGAATACATAAAACAATAAAAGTGATGATAATAATTTTTATTTTTCTATCACCTTTTGTATCTTTTTCCAGTTTAATTTCTGAAGACACAGAATCTCCTACATTAAATTTCAAATCATCATTAAGCAACAGTCCGATATCACTCATTTTCTCTCTTTCCCTTTATAATATTGTTAATGTGTCAAGATTAACATCTTCGTACACATAATTATTACTATTTTTTTCTTCACATCTTGAAGCATTAAGAACAAATCCACACATTGCCAGTGTTACAATTATTGAAGAACCACCAACTGAAAAAAATGGAAGTGGAATACCTGTTGAAGGTATAATTCCACAAACTACCATACAGTTCACAATTGATTGAAAAACAATTGTTGTTACACAACCAAAACTACCATAAGCGGCAAACCGTGAAGGACAATTAAAAGCTGTTTTATATCCTCTCCAAGTAAAAAATCCCAAAAGAGCAAAATAAAAAACAACTCCAAAAAATCCCATTGATTCTGTCCAGCCTGCAAAAATATAATCAGCCTGAACCTCTGGAATAGAATCTAATTTTGAAAGACCTCTTCCAATCCCTGTTCCCCAAAAACCACCAGCAGTAATGGCATTTTTTGATGCATTAACCTGATAGTTAAAAGAAGAAGCTCCTTCTTCTGGATTTAAAAATCCTATAATACGTTCCATTCTATACTGTTCCGATGTAATCAAAATAATTGCAAGAGGAATTGTCAGCATTAAAAATGGCCATATCCATTTTAGTTTTGCTCCAGAAACAAAGAACATTGAAATTCCAACTATAGCTATAAATACTGTAGTTGAAAAATCCTTTTGAAACAAAATAAGACCAAGAAACAAAACAAAAATGCCTACACAAGGTAAAACATCTCTCTGGCTTTCTTCTTTATCCATTTGTTTATCAAAATATGCCGCAAGATATAAAACAAGGGCAAATTTCACCAATTCTGAAGGCTGGAAGGAAAAATTAAATGGCATCTTAATCCATCTGTAGGCACCATTCTTCTTAATCCTAAAAGCGGGAATAAAAGTCATTACACACAAAATAATGGAAACTAATACAAGATACATAATCATCTTTTTAATTATTTCCATATCTGTAAACAAAAATAACACAAACAAAACCAATCCTACTGCAGAACACAACAACTGACGCTTTATAAAATAAAAGCTGTCGTTATTAAAAAATCTTACTGCATAAGATTGTGAACAAACAAACAATGTGAACATTCCAAGTCCCCAAAGGAGTAAAACAGAGACAAGGAATGCCACATCACATTTGTGATAGTTTTCCATTGGTTTATGTGCTTCAAAAGTATAATTACTTCCCATTGCAACAAACCTCCGGTATTATTTTCTCCAGTTCCATACTATGTGAACCTTTAAAAACAACCACATCGTTTGTTTTTGAAACTTTCATCAGAAAGGCTACTATCTGTTTAAAAGTTTCATCACTTTTTTCTTCGAAATAGTAATTTTTTTTATTTTCAGTCCCACCCAGAACTTCAAATGCATATTTCATTTCTGGACCTACTAATATTGCATAATCATAAGAAATTTCTGACAATTCTTTTCCTATCAGTTCATGTCCAGTTTTTGATTTTTCTCCCAGCTCTTTCATGTCAGCAAGAACAAAAATCTTTTGATTAACATTTTTTACATTTCCAACAAATTCAATAACTTTTTCCATTGAATCAGGATTTGCGTTATAACAATCTTTTACAAGAAAAGCTTCACATCCATTTTTCAATTTCGCCTGATTAATTTCCATACGGCCTGTTAATTTAGCCATATTTTCAAGTCCATCTTTAATATATTTTGTTTCAATTCCACATTGTTTTGCCAATGCAATAACACCTAAAGCATTTTCAAAATTATGTTGTCCACTTAATGGCAGCTTAACCTCTACACCATCAACACTAAATTTTGTACCAAATAAGCCTTCATCACTAATAAATGTTACACCACTTACAGCAGAATCAACTGTACTTCCATATTTAACAATTTTACCTTTTACGCCTTCTACACAAAAATCTGCAAAGGAATCTGCAGCAGGCACAAAAGCGGCACCATCCGCAGGAATATATCTAAAAGACTTTCTTTTTTCTTCTGCAATTTTTTGCTGTGATCCAAGAATTCCAATATGGGCGGTTCCAATATTAGTGATAATTCCGTATTTTGATTTTAATACTTTTGAAATCTCCCCTATTTCATCAACACGGTTCATTCCCATTTCAAAAATGCCATATTCATGATTTTCACGAATATTGAACACTGAAAGAGGAAGTCCTGTTTCAGAATTAAAATTTCCCTGGGTATAAACTACTTTGTCACCATATTTTGCTTTAAAAACAGAAACCAGCATTTCTTTAGTTGTTGTTTTTCCACAAGAACCAGTAATACTGATTTTAGTCAATTTTGGGAATTTTCCTACATATGTTTCTGCCGCATCCTGTAGTGCATGCAAAGTGTTTTCAACAATTACAAAACATACATTTGGATTTTTTTCTGATGCAGAATCATATTCACCTTTCTTCTGCTCATATTCAGATTTATTAATGAAAATTACAGAAGCCCCTTTTTCTATTGCCTGAGGAACATATTTATGACCGTTTTGGAATTCCCCCATCAAAGGCACAAAAAGAGTATTTTCCACAACCATTCTACTATCAGTTGCAACAGAGGTAAAAATAATATTTTTGATTTCACCAGTACACACAACAGTACCATTTGTACCAGATACTAACTGTTCAATTGTGAGTAAACCTGTCATTATTTTTTCTCCCCTGTAACTTCAACACGAATAATATCATCACTGTCTGCTTTATGCATTTTCAATTCTTCGGTTGCTATCTTTTCAATTCTTTCTGCACTGGAAAGAATACTAATATCACTAATTAATCTTTTATTTTCTTCAATCAACTTTTCCTGTTTTGCTTCAAGTTCAGTCACTTCCCTTGCAAGGGTTGTATATTTTTCTGCCTGAATTGCATATAAAAACAAAAGCACAGGTATTGAAAGAGTGAGAATACAAATAAAGAGAATTTTAAAAAATGTTCCAGTTTTTCTTTTTGCTATTCTATTCATTTTAGTATCCTATAACCCCATCTAAATGAAATTCTGTTGCGTCTTTAATTTTTCTAACAACTCTAAGTTTTGCACTTCTAGATGGACTGTTATCTGCAATTTCTTCCGCAGTTGGTCCAACAGGTTTTCTTGTAATTATTTCTGCACATGCACTTCCACCACATCTGCACTGTGCCACTTGAGGCGGACAAACACATTGTTTACCCAAATTTCTAAAGAAGTTTTTAACAATTCTATCTTCTAAGGAATGAAAAGTTATAACTCCCATTTTTCCGCCCACTTTTAAATCATTAAAAGCGTTAAATAATGAAAGGGGCAATCTTTTCAATTCACCATTAACTGCAATTCGCAAGGCCTGAAATGTTCTTGTAGCAGGATGAATTGGTCCATGTCTATAATCTCCAGGAACACATTCATAAATAATATCTGCCAAAGCTTTAGAAGATTCAATTGGGCTTCCCTTTCTTGCCTCAACAATAGCACGAGCAATTCTTCGACTTAATTTTTCTTCACCATAAAGATAAATTAAATCAGCAAGCTCTTCTTCTTTCAATTCATTTACCAAATCAGCAGCAGATTTTTCTGTAAGGGGATTAAGCCGCATATCAAGCTTTTCATCATAACGGAATGAAAAGCCTCGTTCAGATTTTTCATAATGAAACACAGATATACCAAGATCAAAGAGAATCAAATCTGGTTTTTCATATTCTTCCGGATAGTTTGCATAAAAATCACTAAACCAGCCGTTGTAAAAATGCATTCTATCACCAAATTCAGCAAGTCTTTCCTTTGCCCTTGCTTGAATAACACTATCTGCATCAAGACCAATTACTTTTAGATTTTTATATTTTGATAAGAAATTATAAGTATGACCACCTTCTCCCAATGTTGAATCTATCATTAGAGCATTATTTTCATAGCTCTCACCAACTGGTGATAAATATTCGAGACATTCATTTAAGAGCACTGGCTTATGTACTATTTCCATTTTTAAAACTGTAATCGGTTAGAATTTCTTCTAACCAATTACAGCCCCCTTCCACCCAATATATTTTATTTACTTTTTTCTAAAAACTAATATCATCAAAATCTTCCGCAGCATCTTTGAAAGATTCTTCACTTTCTTCCAGATATTTAGCATAAGCTGATGAATCCCACAATTCAACATACTTAGCCATACCAAGAATAGTACAGTCTTTTTCAAGGCCCGCATATTCACGCAAGCTTTGAGGGATAGATAATCGACCATTTTTATCAAATTCCACATCCTGGGCTGGAGCAATAAATCGTCTCACAACCATCATACTTTTTTCTTTTAGTAATGATGCACTGCCTGTAATTTTAGACTGGAATTCATCCCATTCTTCCATAGTAAAAAGCCATAAGCAGCGTCCTGAACCTTTAGTAATCATAAGTACATTTTGATTTATAGCAGAACGCAATTTAGCTGGAAATGTAACGCGTCCTTTATCATCTAATGTATTATTGTATTCACCAGTTAATAGATTCATACCCACTTACTACCACTTTTTACCACTATTTCCCACTTAATCACCATTTTATACCAAAAAATTCTAAAGTCAAAGGGTTTTTCTGCCAATAATAAAAAAAATAGAATTTTTATTCTAATTTTACCCCATCAAACAAATACTAAAATTATGTACAGTATTCATAATGATTATGATTAACATTGAAAATGAAAGCAGTCTTCACAATACATTAAAAACTTACTACGCAACCCGGACAAAGGGAAAAACAGAAGTTCATGCAGATGGACATATTTATGATATTGTTTCAGAAGCTGGGGAAATTATTGAAATTCAAACAACAAACCTCAGCTCCCTTTATAACAAGCTTCAAGATATTCTGTCTAAAAATAAAAAAGTCACATTGGTTCATCCTATTCCAATAAAAAAACACATTTGCCTTTTTGCACAGGATGGAACACTTATTTCAAAACGGGCAAGCTCAAAGAAAAATCATTTATATGATATTTTTTCAGAACTGACAAAAATTTATCCATTTCTTCTTAATCCAAATTTTACTCTTAAAATTCTTGAAGTTTCTATCATCGAAGAAAGAATAAAAACTGAAGAACTAGTACAATCAAAAAATAAAAAACGCAGATTTCGAAAAAACTGGAACAAAATAAACAAGAGACTGGAAGAAATATTTTGTGAACACACATTTAAAACAGGTGAGGATTACATTAATTTGTTACCAGCTTTACCACAAGAATTTTCTTCTGCAGATTTAAAAGATGCATTATCAAAAGAAAAAGTACCGGCAAGAATCTGCAATAACTCAACCTTAATTTTGTGGGTTCTATCAAAAATGGAACTGATTACCCTTAAAAAAACAGAAAAAAGATTAAGATATTATTCCATAAATAAAGAAAAATTATAAAATTTTACCTTGAATAAAAAACTTTTATTAACTCAGGACGTCCTGCTTTTTTTAAAGCTTCAATAACCAGGCCTTTATTTTGAGGATGATTAAACTGTAATAAGGCCCGTTGCAATCTTCTTTCATGATCTCCCTTTGCAACATAAACAGTTTCTAAATGACCATCTTCAGTCTGCTGGTGAGGATTAAAACCTGTGTAATACATACAAGTTGCCAGGCTTCCTGGAGTAGGATAAAAATCCTGTACCTGCTCAGGAACAAAACCAGTTTTTTTCAAATAGAGAGCAACATCAATTGCTTCATTTAGACCAGCCCCTGGATGCCCGGCAATATAATATGGAACCAGATATTGTTTTTTACCAAGTTGTTTATTTATTTGGGCATACTCTTTAGAAAAATCTTCGTAAACCTTGTGGGTAGATTTTCTCATTAATCGTAATACGCCATCATTTACATGTTCAGGAGCAACCTTCAATTGCCCGCTTATATGATGTTCACATAATTCCCTAAAAAAAGTTTTATCCTTATCCATCATTAAATAATCAAAACGAATTCCAGAACGAATAAAAACCTTTTTAACCTGAGGCAAAGTACGCAATTTTCTAAGAAGTTCAACATATTCTGTATGATCAACTACAACATTTTTACAAGGATTCACACCCATACAATCCTTATTTGCACAGGCACCTCTTTTTTTCTGATAAGGACATGCATCTTTTCTAAAATTTGCAGTTGGTCCACCAACATCGTGAATATAACCTTTAAAATCAGGCTCTTTAGTCATTTCCTTTGCTTCCGAAATTAAACTTTCATGACTTCTAGCCTGAATTCTTCTTCCTTGATGGAATGTAATTGCACAAAAGGAACACGCACCATAACATCCACGACTACTAGCAAGACTAAACTTTACTTCACTTAAAGCAGGAACTCCAGTCTTTCCATTTTCAGCAGGTTTATCATACATAGGATGCCATTTTCTTGTATAAGGCAACCCATAAGTAGCATCCATTTCCTCTGTTGTAAGAGGGAGTGCCGCCGGATTTTGAACCAAAAACCTTCCATCTGCAGGTTCAATTAAAACATGGGAATTTAATGCATCGGTATTTTGTTCTTGAACTATATAGGATCTGGCAAAAAGCTCCTTACTCTCAGATGTATTTTTACTAATATCCCCAAAAGGAGGAAGCATTAACGCTGTTGTTAATGGAACTTTACCACAAATTAAAGGAATCTCCCTTCTTTTTTGGTTTGTACCATTAGATTTAGTGAAGGTTGCTTCTTTTACAGCCTCTGCAGATCCATTTTTGTAAGCCTTTACATAATCAGAAAGTGCTTCTACATAATCTGGAAGTTCATCTTTTTTCCCAGTATACCAGCAGGTTCCTCTTACATTTCTAATTGCTCTTGCAGGGACACCTGCCCTTAATTGTTCTGCAATTTCCAAAATAGAATGTTCACCCATTCCATATATTAACAAGTCTGCTTTAGAATCAAGCAATATAGAACGTTTAACAGTATTTGACCAATAATCATAAT
>JAHAZJ010000212.1 GCA_018385315.1 Treponema sp.
CAGTTACTATAATCATTAATACAAAACCTATTCCAGCCCATACTAATTGTTTATAGTATTCTGTAGTTACAGATACACCATCAGAATTTATACTTGAAGAATATATAAATAAAATTCCAAAACAAACTAATGTTGAAATTAAAATAACTAAAAAATAATCAAACATTGAAAAAAATTTGTTTTTCATTTCTAATCTCTCCTTGTTTGAATATTTTTGCTATCTAATAAATATTTAAATCCTAAGGCTGTTATTGATTCATCAAATGTCTGATCATTAAAAATTCCCTGGATAATTATATTTGTACAATATGGAGCCCACCATTCCCAACCATTACATGCTTCTACAACTGTAGCAATACAAACTTGCTCTTCTGGAGGAGCATCATATGGAGCATATGCCACTAACCATGAATGCCAGCTGTCCTTATAGCCATCAACTTCTGCAGTACCAGTTTTACAAGCTATTTTTACAGTTTTGTTTCCCATAGGATAAACTGGAGTACCATCTGTAACTACATATCGCATATCATCCTGGACTTGTTTCCAAACATATGGATCAATAGTTGATTCAGTTAAGATTTCTGGTTCAACATTTAATATAACTTCATCTGTAACGGGATCACGAACTTCTTTTAGAATATGAGGTTTATAGATTTTTCCAGAATTAGCAACCATTGCAACCATATTAGCAAGCTGTAAGGGTGTAGCTTCCATGAAGCCCTGTCCAATAGAACAGGAAAGAGTATCTCCACCAACCCATTTTTCATGGAATGTTTTTTCTTTCCATTCAGCATTTGGAACTACTCCAGAAACTTGACTTGGTAAATCAATTTTTGAAGATGAACCAAATCCAAATTCTTTTGCATAGGATGAAATTTTTTCAATTCCCAAATAGTCACGACCAATAGTCCAATAATAAACGTCACATGATTGTGCCAATCCATTTTTTAAATCAAGCCAACCATGTCCACTATGTTCATGACAATGGAATACACGGCCACCATATTCCATTTCTCCAGTACATTCTATTTTTTTATTAGCAGGGAATGCATTTTCCTGTAACATTGCTGTTGACATAATAATCTTAAATGTAGAAGCAGGAGGATACGATATTTGTACTGCTCGATTAATCAAAGGTTTTGACTGGTCGTTCAATAATTTTGCGTATTCTTTAGCAGAATTATCTGAAACGAAAATATTAGAATCATAATATGGATAGGAAACCATTGCTAAAACCTCACCAGTGGCAGGTTTTAAAACTACAACAGCACCTACTCTGTTTCCAAGAGATTCTTCACAAAGTTTTTGTATTCTACTATCAATTGTTAAAACAAGATTTTTTCCTGATTGTGGAGGTTCAACAATAGGTTTATCAGAAATAATTCTACCATGAACATCAACTGTGGACATCTCTCGTCCTGGAACACCTTGAAGTAAAGAATCATATTGCTTTTCAATACCAGTTTTACCAATAATACTATTTTTTTTGTACCCCTGATTATAAAGCATGGTTACTTCATCGTTAGAAATATCCCCAACATAACCTATTACATGAGATAAAGAGGCTGTATGTAAGTAGTTTCTAGTTGGTTTTGAAATCCATGAAACACCAGGCAAATCAGACTTATTTTCTGCAATATTAGAAATTACACTAAAAGGAACATTTGATCTGATTTGAAATGATGAATAGGATTTTCTGCTTTTTTTAGGAATTTTTTCATCAATTTCTGCTTTTGTTATTCCTAAATAATTTGCAAGTTTCATCATAACTGTGTCATATTTATCAGAAGGAATCTTTCCAGGAATAACTTCAACAGCAAAGGAATCGGAGTTCATAACTAATAAAGTTTTTGCATCTCTATCAAAAATTTCTCCTCGTTGTGCAGGAAGAGTATTTACCAGACTGGAAATTGTTTTTGATTGAGTTTTGTAATCTTCACCTTTTACAATTTGCATTCTAAACAGTGCTAAAGAATATACAAAAAAAAGAACCAAATTAAAAATCAATAAAATTATAATTTTTGAGTTTTTTGATAATTTATCTTCGTATTTTTTAAACATTATCTATTTTGTCCTTAGTGGTAGAAATAGCTAATACGTTTTTAGCATAGCCTAACATAAAGAAAATGAAAGGTGCTAAAATAACGTTTGCACAAAATTCAAAAAGGAACTGAGTTGAAACAAAACCATAAATACTTACATTACAGCCAGGAAATAATATACCTATTAAAATTAATAATAATCTTTTTGCTAATGTTCCAACACCAACACTTAAAACAGGCATAATAATACCAGAAATAATTACTGTTTCTGAAAATAAGCCAAATATATATCCTAATATTGTTCTTAATAGACAATTTAATCCAAGAGGTACACCAGTTATAAAATCAAGGAATAATCCTGAAAGAAAACCTGTTGTCTCCCCATAAAATTTTCCATTTAGAAGTGAAAAATAAATTGAACAAATTAATAGAAAATCAGGAACAACAATAAAAAATGATATATTGGAAAAAATTGATGCTTCAAGAATAGCTGTGAAAAACAGAATTAATGTACTAACAATAATAGATTTTGCCATTTATTCCCCTCTTAATTATCTTTTCTATCATTAAGCTCTTTCTGATTAACAACAATAACATTTTCAAGTCTAGAAAAGTCTAAAATAGGATTTAATTCGATTGTAAGTGATGATTCATAATCCAAAACAGCAATTTTTGAGATTGAACCGATAGGAATATCTTTCATATAGTTATCATTTTCACCTGAAGTAACAACTATATCACCATAACTTAAATCATTAGCAATACTTTTACGAATATATTTAAGATTTAATGGTTGATCCAAAGAACCTAAACCATTTACTAATCCTAAATCTCTTGTTTTTTGAATTCTAGCAGAAACAATATTATCAATATTGTAAACAGGCATTACCTGGGCAGTGAAAGTTCCAACCTGAACAATTTTTCCAACTAACCCATTATTTCCATTTTGAAAAGCAATAACAGGCATTCCCTTTTTTATTCCATTCACACTACCCTTATCAATTGTTAAATAAGAATAGGCCGAATCCAAATCTCTTGAAATAATTCTTGAAGGAATATTTTTTTCATCTAATGAAATCGAAAAGTCTAACTGTTCTTTAAGACGTTCATTTTCTTTTCTAATTTCTGCATTGGAACGCTGCATTTCTTCATAATTTTCCAGTTTTAATACAAGATCGTTATAATCTTTTCTTAATTGACGTAATTCTGAAACAGCATTAAAAGTGTTTGTTATACTTGAGTAAACATAATTAACACTTTTTTCCACACTAGAAAAAATTGAGAAACCTATTTGTTTGATATTTAAGATAAAACTACCTGATTTAAATCCTAAAGAAACACTTGATATTAAAAGTAAAAAGAAAAGAACAATTTCAGGTAATCTTAATTTAATATTAAAGCGTGGCTTTTTGCTCATAGCTTACTATTCGTTTAAGCTGTCATAAACAGAACGTTCTGAATTCATGTTTCTGAACAAACTGAAAGCTTCTCCAGCACCTAATGCTACACATTCCAAAGGTTTTTCAACAAGGATAACTGGTACACCAGTTTCTTTTGAAATAAGTCTTGGGAATTCTCTAAGCATAGATCCACCACCACTCATTACAATACCCCGTTCAATAATATCAGCAGCAAGCTCTGGAGGTGTCTGACTAAGAACTGATTTAATTTCTTCTACAATTTTGTTAATTGGATCTTTTAAAGCTTCACGAACTTCAACACTATCAATTTCAAGGCGTTTTGGAAGTCCTGTAATTGTATCTGTTCCTTTTAATTCCATTTTTTCAATAGTTTTTTCAGGAGCAGCATTACCAATCTGAATCTTTAATCTTTCAGCAGCAGGACGTCCAATAATAAGATTATGTACTGTTCGAGCATGCTTTACAATAGCTTCATCAAATTTATCTCCACCAATTCTAATTGAGTGAGTAACAACCATACCACCTAAAGAAATAACAGATACTTCAGTTGTACCACCACCAATATCACAAATCATATGACCTGCTGGTTCATAAATTGGGATTTTTGCTCCAATTGCAGCTGCAAGTGATTCAGCAATAACTTCAACTTCCTTTGCACCAGATTTAAGTGCTGCTTCAATAAGGGCACGACGTTCAACATCTGTTACACAAGAAGGAATACCAATTTTCATTCTGATTGATTTAAACATCTGATGACGTGGAATAATTTTCTGAATGAAGTACTTAATCATTTTTTCTGTACTATCAATATCAGCAATTACACCATCAGCTAAAGGACGGATTGCAATAATATTTCCTGGGGTTTTATCAAGCATTCGTTTTGCTTCTGAACCTACAGCAACAATTCTTTTAGTTCCCTTTTCAACAGCAACTACAGAAGGTTCATCAATAACGATACCTTTATCACGAACATATATTAAGGTATTACATGTACCTAAGTCGATTCCTATATCAGTTGTGAATTTTTCAAAAAATCCCATTTAAATCCTCCCAATTTTTACTTAACTATAATTATACAACTAATTATAAAAATAATAAATTAGTAAATTGATAATTTTTTTTGTGCTCCTGCATGATTTACTTGAATTTTCAAGGCTTTAATCCATTCTGCACGAGCTTTAACCTTATTATTTTGCTTTTCATAAATACAACCAATGCCATAATAAGCATCAGCACAATTTGTATATTTTTCAAGAATACTCTTGTATTCTTCTAAAGCCTTATCATATTCTTCTCTATCTGCTAGAATCTGAGCCATAATTAATCTGGCTTTTAAAATATTATCAGCATCTGTAGTATTATTTAAAACACGATATAAATATTGTTCAGCAACATTTAAGTCCTGGGATTTATAATATTGTTCAGCTATTGAAAGCAAAAGTGCATCTGATTCACGAGTTATTAATGCTTCAGAAAAGGCTTTTATACTTTCTTCTGTATTACCTAAGGCCGCATAACTTAATCCCAATCTTTCATCAATGTCGTCTGCTTCATAACCATGCTGTTTTGCTAATGTAAGATATTTAACGGCTAAATCTGAGTAGTAATATGTTGTTGAAGTATTTTTAAAGAAATAACATTTGCCCAGCATGTATTCTAACTGGGGACGTAATTCATCTGTAGCATCATATAAAGCAAGACGAATTTTATTAATGGCTTCATCTAAATATTCATGTAAAGCAAGATTATCATTTTGAGATACAGCAAGGAAAAAACAAGAAAAACCATAATATGTTAAAACCGTATTATTGAAAGGATCATTTTGTAAGAATTGCTTACCATATTCGTAAACAGATTCATAATCATAAACATCCCAGTATTTTGAAATTGTTTTTACTGTAATTCTATTTGATTTTTGATTTTTGATAATAAAAAATAATGCTGTAATTATTCCAGCTAGGATAAGTAAGATTGAAGTGATTATAATTATTTTTTTTAATATTTTATTATCTTTCTTTTGAAAGTTTTTATTCTCAAGGATATTCTTTTTCATTTTTACCAAAATTACAAATGGGACAATAAGCCGGGTTCTGTCTCATAAAACAAAAATGTTTTACTAATAACCATCTATCCGCGACATTTGTTGCCAAATGCCTCTAGCGATTTACCCGCAGTATTGCTCGGAAACAACTAACTGCTGCTTAATCTTGCTCCAAATGAGGTTTTCAAGCCATAATTGTTACCAATTATGCGGTAGTCTCTTACACTGCCTTTTCACCCTTACCATTTTCATGGCGGTAATATTTCTGTTGCACTATCTGTCAAAACCGGACTATACAAGAATTTATGTAGTTACCAAGTTTTGCCCGGTTGTTACCCGGCATTTTTTCCGAAGGAGCCCGGACTTTACCTCATCATTAGGTCTTATCATCAAGATATAACAACGCGGTTATATCCCATTTGTACAAAAATTATTCAACGTCTTCTTCGTCAGATTCTTCATCTGAAAGATCATCATCATTTTCATCATCCAATGAATCCTGATCTTCTTCATCATATTCTTCGTTGTTTTCGTTTTCAGAATCTTCGTCCATTTCTTCTTCTTCACCATCAAAATCATCAAGATCAGCAAGACTTCCTGCTTCTTTCAAAGTAAAGTAAGATTCTTCCTCACCTTCTTCAACATCTTCATGATACAAAATTCTACTACAATATGGACAGAAAAGAATACTTTCACCTTCATGAACTGAATTTGCAAACTGTGCTGGCAAAATCATGTGACAACCAGTACAAACTCCATTTCTAACAGCTACAATACCTTCTGAATTTCTCTGAATTATACGTTCAAATTTAAACAAAATTTCCTGATCCATATCTGGAACAATTTTTGCTTCTTCTTCTTTTAATGCATTTAATTGTTCCTGATAATCAGACAACTGCTGATTTAATGATTCTTTACTAGAAGCTAAATCCTGTTCCTGTGCAGTAATCATTTCTTCATCAGATTTTAAGTTTTCTTTTGTTTCTTCAAGAGATTTTTCTTCTACCTGCAATTCTTTACGAATTTCATTTTCTTTGTCAGTTGCTTCCAGAATCTGTTTTTCCAAAGCTTCATATTCACGGTGAGTTGTGATATTATCCATACCCTTTTCACCAGCTTCTCTTGATTTAATAGCTTCTTCAAGTTCAGCTCTTAGTTTCAAAACTTTATCTTTAATTGTTTCGTAATCTGCATTTTTTACAATGAACTCTTTTTTAAGGCGAGACAAAAGTTCTTCCTGAGAACTAAGCTGCTTTGGAGCTTCTTCAATTTTTGCTTCTAAATCATATTTCTGAACCAAAATGTTCTGGAGAGTCTTAAGTCTTTCAAAAATTTCTGTTGTTTCCATGTAAAATTCCCTTAAAAATAATAAATTAAATATATAATAAATGTTAATTTTAGTCTATATAACTTTATTTGAATCTGCAATTGTCTTACATTTCAATATAATCTCTAAGTCCATTAGCTCGGCGTGGATGACGTAATCTTCTTAAAGCTTTTGCTTCAATCTGACGAATACGTTCCCTTGTTACATCAAAATAAAGTCCAACCTCTTCAAGTGTTAATGAATATCCATCTTCAAGACCAAAACGCATTTTTAATACTTCCTGCTCTCTTGGAGGTAAAGTATTCAATACACTTCTAAGCTGTTCCTGCAATAATGTAAAAGCAGTTTGTGAAGCTGGATTTTCAACTTCTTTATCTTCAATGAAGTCTCCCAATAAAGAATCTTCTTCTTCACCAATTGGAGTTTCCAAAGAAATAGGTTCCCTGGCAACACTTTTAACTTGTTTTACTTTTACAACTGGCCAGCCAAGCTGTTGAGCAATTTCTTCATCAGTTGGTTCACGACCAAGCTTCTGCATAAGCTGTCTGCTTTCTCGAACAACTTTATTTATCTGTTCAATCATATGAACTGGAACTCGAATTGTTCTTGCCTGATCAGAAATAGAACGAGTAATAGCCTGTCTAATCCACCAGGTAGCATATGTAGAAAATTTAAATCCCTTACGATATTCAAATTTTTCAACAGCTTTTATTAAACCAATGTTACCTTCCTGAACTAAATCAAAGAAATGCAATCCTCGGTTTGTATATTTTTTTGCAATTGAAACAACTAAACGAAGGTTAGCATTAATCAATCGATTTTTTGCTTTTTCCATCATTACACGACCATATTCAATATCTTTGGCCATTTTAATAATGTCTTCAACGTTGTTTTCAAATTCATATTCAAGTCTATGAAGTTTTCTATCAATTTTTTGAATCTGAGTATAGATTTCTCGTATTTCATCAGCACTCATATTCAATTCTTGTTCAAGTTTAATTGCCTGAGATTTAATAGAAATTTTTCTACCTAAAGAACGAAGCTCAGAAGTATTAGAAATTCTAAGTTCTTTCATCTTTTTTTCTTGTTTTTGATGATATTCTTCAATCTTTATTGTTGCATCCCGATATTTTTGTGTGAATTTATCCAATTCTTCTGTCTGAATATCAACCTTCTGCAATTCAGGTAAAATTTTATTTTTTAATTCAACAAGCTGAGAATTTTCGAAAATTGCACTTGACTGTTCTGTATCAAAAAGCTGTTTTTTGATGTTCATATACTGTTTCATTTCTGCTAAAACAGGTTTAATATGTTCACCATAACAAGTCTTTAATCTTCGTTTATCAGCCATTTCCTCGTTAATTTCTTTGCGAGTTTTTCCAGGCTCATGAATATCAATTCTAGTAAAAGCTTTCTGAGCAATGGCAAAGAATTCAGGAATCATAATTCCAGAGTTTTTAATAACATCTTTTATAATGTTGTTTCCTTCTTCCATTGTTTTAGAAAGCTCTACTTCCTGTTCAGCTGTAAGAAGATTTTCTTTACCAATTTCTCTTAAATATAATCTAATTGGATCATCAACACTAGAATCTTTATCACTATTTACTAAACGACTTTTTGAAGCGGCAAGCTTTTCTGCATGTTCAATTTCTTCAACTTCAGAAGAATCTGCTCCTTCATCATCATCGTCCTGTTCAAGAATAATATCATCTTCTTCTGGTTCTTCTTCCTGAATAGGTTCTTCCTGGCCAATAATATCAGTTTCAATAATCTGAATTTTCTTTTCAGAAAGCATTTTTAATACAACTTCCATTTCTGGAGAATTGATAAAATCCTGACCTAATACGTCAGTTGCTTCATCCCATGTTATAAAAGATTTGTTTTTAGCAATATCAAGAAGTTTTTGAATACCAGGATTACTGATTTCTTCCATTACATTTCACCTTTAGTTAATCAATGATTGAACCTGTTTATCAAGTTCCATTTTTTGTTTAATCATGTTATCTAATAAAATTTTGTCATCTTCAGTTGCAACAATAAAATTACGAATTCTTTTTAATAATTCATCTCTTTGTTCTTCAATTTTATTTTTCTTTATTAATTTAATAGTATCCTGAACAACAGCAGTTACTTTTTCCTTTTGATATACATCGGATGAAATTACTTGTGTAATTAATTGTGCAAGACCTGTACCTTCACAAGCTGCAAGAATGTCTATTTCTGAAAATGTTTTTTTCTGATAACAATCCTCCAATATTCTGAATAACTGTTTGGCATGTGGATTTTTTAAATCATTCTCTGATAAACTTGATCGAAGAATTTCGAATTGACTCAGGTCTGCTGTTACCGCAATTAGGCCTCTTAATTCTGCATTAAGGGAAATTGGTACATTTTGCTCTACTTTTTCATTATTTGACCGGATTTTAATTCTATCGCGAGCTTGATTACGATTTAAAAAGTCCCTTCTTACTGCCTCCGGTTTCAGATTAAAAGCCTGACTCAATTGATCCAGACTAGACTCTTTCTGAATTTCAGATTTAAGGGAATCAATATAAGGAAAAAACTCTAACGCAGCTTGAATTTTTCCCTCAGGAGTATCAACAGGATACATTGCCCCTATCCTATTCAGTAAATAGTCGGAATCTAATATAGCACTGTTTACTTGCGCCGTCAAGTTTTCTTTGCCAAAATTTAATAAAATTTCAGCGGGATCTTTTCCACCCTTTAATTGAATTATTTTTACAGGTAAATCAAACTGGCGACACATATAAATTGCACGAATTGTTGCATTCTGCCCTGCATTATCTGAATCAAAAGAAAGATATACTGTTTCAACAAAGCCACTTATCATTTTTATTTGTTCTTCAGTTAGTGCAGTTCCTAATGGAGCAACGGCATAATCAATGTCACTCATGTGATATGCAATACAATCCATATAGCCTTCGCAGAATATAATTTTTTTATTTGTTCTGATTGAGTTTTTTGCCAGGTTAAAGGCATATAATGTTTCTCTTTTTTTATATTGTATTAAATCCCCAGAGTTTAAATATTTTCTATCATTTGGTCCCTGGGGATGAATTATTCTTCCACCAAATGCAACCACTTGTCCGTTTCGATTGCAAATTGGAAACATTAATCTGTCACTAAAAAAAGAAATGTCTTTATAATTTTTACTAAATAATCCAGATTCTGCTAAAAATTCTTCAGAGAAGTTTTTTGATTTTAGAAATTTTTTAAGCCATAGCCTGTCAGCAGGAGCATAACCAATTTTAAACTTATCAAGAATTTCTTTGCTTAATCCACGTTCTGTTATATATTTTAAAGCGTTTTTTCCCTGTTCAGTTTCCATTAAAATATAATGAAACATAGAGGCTGTTCGTTCATATAAATCTATATATTGATTAATTTTCTTTTGCAGAGAATCGTCTTTTTGTGGAACATGACCGTTTTCATATCTGATTTGAATTCCACTTTTTTTTGCTAAAACTGTGATTGCATCAACATAACTAAGTTTATCCATTTCCATAGTAAACTTAATTACATCACCTGACTGATGACATCCGAAACAATAGTAAAATTTTTTATCACCATCTACATGAAAAGAGGCAGTTTTTTCACCATGGAATGGACAACATCCCCACCAGTCATTTCCAGAACGACGTTCTAATTTTGTATATTCTCCAATTATGGAAATAATGTCTGAGGAATTTCTAACTTGTTCGATGGTATCCTGTGAAATTAATCCTGCCATTTTACTTTATTAAAACATGAATTTGTTTATGTTCGTTAAAGGTTTTCTTAAAAACGTGTTTTCCTATTGAAGCATCAATAACCTGGAAGAAATAATAATCAGTTTTAGCAGGATTAGCAGCAGCTTCTAGTGCCACAATTCCAGGATTGGAAATAGGACCAGGTGTTAATCCTGCCCATTTATATGTGTTGTAAGGACTATCAATTTTTAAATCTGATTCGAGAATTCTTTCTGGGTGAGGCAAACCATTAATTTCAGTTATAATATATTCAATTGTTGCACAGGATTGTAAACCCATATTAATTTTTATTCTATTTGAAAAAACACTAGCAATTAAAGGTGCTTCTTCTTTTAGTTTATATTCACGTTCCACAATTGAAGCTAAAATTACTATTTCATTTAATTTTTCAGGTGTTACATCTTTTAATGAATCAATAGAGCTGATTTTGTCAAAAAAGTTATTTACCATTTTTCGTGCAACTTTTTCTGCACTTGTTTTAATGTCAAAATAATATGTATCTGGAAATAAATATCCTTCTAAAGAATTAAATGGAATATTATATTCGTCAACAATTGTCTGATTTTTACAGGCAGTAATAAAATCATCTGCATTACAAATTTCATTTTCTTCTAAAATTTTACCAATTTTAGAAATTGTTAAACCTTCTGGAATAGAGAGTTTTACATATTCAGATTTCCCTGATGAAAGAAGTAAAATAATATCAGCATAATTCATATTTGGACTGATTTTATACATTCCACTTTTAAAATCTAATTTGTCAGGAAAATCATAGTTTTTATAAAAAATTTTAAGATATTTTGGACGTAATAAAAGGTAATAAAAAACTTTATTATTTTTAATAAGATTTGCTTCTTTTAAGTTTTTAGTAATCTGATATGCAGATGTTCCATAAGGAATTTCAAAACGTACTGCTTCGGCATCTGGATTATCACTAACTGGCTTAAACTGAGATAAAACATATCCAGCCACACATCCTGCTGCAACTAAAAATAAAAGTAATATTACAATAGAATTTTAAATATTTTTTTCATTAGTATAATTTCTTTGCCTCTTCTAAAGAAAGTGAATTATAGATAGTAT
>JAHAZJ010000008.1 GCA_018385315.1 Treponema sp.
GGCAGTTTCCTGCGGGAGACTGCCTTTTTTTATTCTTTAGATATAAATGAATTTATTTTTTGATAAAGCTTCAACGATTGCTACTTCTTTACTTGAAGATTTAAAACCAGTTCTTGATTTGAATTAATATCTGGAATTTTTAAAGAGTGATGATGACTAAAAATATAGATTTTTCTTGACATATATATGTTTTATATATATGTTTAAACTATGGCAGCTACAATAAATAAAAAATTGGTTTCGATTTATTTTGAAGAAATACAGTATATGATGTTTCAGCATTTAGCAAAGCAACAGAATTGCAATACTGCGGATGTAATTCGGGAGGCAATGGACATGTATTTGGAATCTGTAAAAAATAAAAAGAATGATTCTTTTGATGATTGGAAGCCTTTGTCTGTTGGTGGCCTGAAATGTGACTTGAATGGTGTGGACTCTGATTGGGTTAATAAAGATTATCAGGATGAAATGCTAGGTGGTTCTTATGACTGGAATTGATACAACGTTTTTAATTGATCTGGAAATTAAAGAATCGCCAAGGCATGAACGGGCAGTAGAGATTTTTAATAAGTGGCGTGAAGAAAAAAACTCCTTTTTGGTTATTTATAGCAACGTTTTTAACGAGTTTTTACATGTAATTACAGATGCAAAACGATTTGTGAATCCTGTTCCAATGGAAACCGCAATAGAACGGTGCTGGTATTGGATTGACCATCAAAGGGTTAAGGTCGTTTATTCCAGTGATGATTCTTTAAAACGTCTGCTTTTATGGATGTCTATGCACGAATTAGGTCGCAAGCGAATAAATGATACTACTATGGCAGCGGTTTATGCTCAGGAAGGAGTTTCAAAAATCATTACAGCAAATCCAGCAGATTTTGAGATTCTAAAAACTTTTGAAGTTATTGGATATTAAGTGCAAGGCTGGATTTTGCGTAAGAATGTCCTTTTATAATATAGCGTCATATATGCGGTTCGTTCAAAATTTTGAGTCATTTTTTTTGTAATTTGTATACTTAAGCTGTTTTGTTCTGATATTTAATACTCTGTTATGAATCAATCACGATTCTTTTTACATTAAATTACCGTAAATCCCATGTTGCGCAAGGTTCTTTCAAAATCTGAAATGTAATTTTCTTGAATTGCGATTTTATATCCTTCTACCTTCAGAATTTTACCTTTTGAATATTTTATGATTTCTGTAACTGCTTCAATTAAATCCCTATTTTCTGGTGGAAGTTCAAGAATATGCCATTGGTATTGATATTGCGGTGTGAAAATTTTTTTTAGTAAATCATCACGGATTTTTTTCCAGTTTGCAGGCAGCTCTTTTTGGGAATAGCGCTCAAAATTTTGGAAAAGAGATTCTATTTGTGCCTGACTTTTGTATTTTTTTTGAACTTTTTCGCGGTTGAAAAGATATGTATTGCCATTTAGATTTTCGCAAACTTCATTAATTAATCTTAGGGCAAGTTTATTTTCTGCCGGGCATTCAATTACCGGCAAATTTTCCTTTAGACTAATTGGTGTAATTTCAAGAGTTTTTGGCGTGTAAGTGAAAGTTTCTGTTTTTCCAAAAACGTATTCTCCTAGAGTTGTCATGCGGATATATTTAATTTTGCCAAATTTATAAAGTTCAAGTTCACCAGGTTCGCAAGGTTGAAAATCCCAAATTATTTCAAAAAGTCCAAAGGCTGCGGCGGTAAGCAGGAAATTATTGAAAACTGGTTCCAAAAATAGTGGTCGAAAATTTCCGCGATATACAGGAATTGTAAAACGGATATTGTAAAAATGTTTTTCATCATTTTTAGGTAATTCGCCAATAGCATAAAAATTATAATCTACGGTTGAAAATTGTGGAATTGATTGGGCATACAGATAATCGGTGGAAATTGCATCTGTAAAATTCCAGTTTTTAAAATATTCTAAAGTTTCCTGGTGATTTTCTTCTTTAAAATATCCTAAATCCCATGCCATTTGGCCTTTGTAATTTGTGTGAAGATGTGGAAACAGATAGGCAAATTCGTAATAAGCATGGTCGTTTTTGAAAAAATCAAGAAAAAGCTCTTTTATTATTTGTTGTGGTGGTAAATCTTTTTTTGATTTATATACAGGAATTCCATCATATTGCAAGCCGTTTGAAAGCTGGATAAATTTCATCACTATGTCTGAACGAAGATTTTCCAAATTTTCGGCTGTTTCAGAATCAAGTCCGTATTCATTTATGAGATATTCTTTTGAAACAAAAGGTGTAAGGTCGCAAATGGATTTGATGGCACCTTTATGTTTTTTAATCAGCGGTTTTTTAGCATCTCGTTCAAAAAATTCTGTATCTTCCAAAACCTGAATAATATTTTGAATATTATCAAAAACTTCCATTCCATCTGTTTCAGAAAAATAATTTTCATAATTATTCAGCTGCTGCTGATTCAAAAATGATTGTTCTGCCTTAAGTTCAGGAATGTTACGCAGTACAAAAAAAACAACAGGTTTTAAAGTAAGAATATGAGAATCATATTGAATAAAATAAGCCAAAGTGTTGTCTTTGGAAGACCAATCGTATTCATCATCATCGTACCAGGAGTGATACTTTGATTTTTCAATGGTAAGTCTGTATTTTTTTACAGCATAATCTGTTGGCACTATGGATTTATATTTAAATTCCTTCAAAAAATCCTGTTGATTTTCTGGTAAGTTTTTGTACCATTGTTCCATTAAATCTGAATTGCTTAAAACTATTGCTGCATATTTTGCAAGATCTGATTTTAAATAATTTCCTTTTTTAGGAATGAAATTTGGAAAATTCATTAAAAAGTTGAATAAATCATCTTTTCCAAATTTATCTGAATCCATAAGAATATCATAAGTTTGCTTAAAATATTCCCGACCAGAAATCATAGAGAAAAAGTCATTGGAGCCATTTTCTAATTCAAAATCATTATTCTTTGTCATTTTTTTACAAATCTCCGTTTAAATTAAAAATCCTATTTTTCCAAAAGATAATTAATGTCTTCCACCGTAAGATTTTTCATTGCCTGAGAGTCTGTGGAGATTACTGAAGCAAATAAATCTTTTTTGCGATTCTGAAGTTCAAGAATTTTTTCTTCAATTGTATTTTTTGCAATAATTCGGTAACAGAACACATTTTTTGTCTGGCCGATTCTGTGGGTGCGGTCAATTGCCTGTTGTTCGGCACTGGTATTCCACCACGGGTCTACAATGTAAACATAATCGGCTGCGGTAAGATTTAGTCCAACGCCACCAGTTTTTAGAGTCATAATGAAGGCTTTGCAATTTTCATCATTCTGGAATTTTTTTACAAGGCTTGCACGGTCATTAGTTGCACCAGTCATTGTAAGATGTTCAATTCCAAGTTCTGTAAGTTTTTGAGAAATTGTTTCTACACATGAAATAAAGTTTGTAAAAATTAGGCATTTATGCCCACTTTCTGCCAAGTCGCTGATTCCATTTACCAAAAGTTCCCATTTTGAACCTTCTACACTACCGTCGCTTTTAGTTTCCGGGCAAGTAGCAAGTTGACGTAATTCCGTAAGTCCCTGCAAAACAAGAAATCCTGCTTTTCCAATACCATTTACACTGCTGTTGCCAGAAGTAGAATTGTTCCCGTTAGATTTTTCTGCGGATTTTTTCAGTTCCCCTTTTATGGCTTCTTCGTAATATTTTCGTCGCTGCTCGTAAAGCTTTGTCTGCTCGTCATTCATTTGAACATAAAGAATATTTTCCGTTTTTTCCGGAAGTTCTGTAGCTACATCCTTTTTAAGACGACGAAGAATAAACGGATTCAATTTACAAGCAAGGATTTTTGCCGCGTGTTCATCGCCATTTTTCTGAATTGGTGTCATAAACTGCTTTGAAAATTCCCCTTCCGAGCCAAACATTGGCGGATTTATAAAACGGAAAATTGAATAAATTTCCCCAAGATGATTTTCCATTGGAGTGCCGCTAAGTCCAAATCGATGTTTTGCATTTATAAGCATTGCAGCTTTTGTAATTTGGGATGAAAGATTTTTGATAGTCTGAATCTCGTCCAGAATTGCAAAATCAAACTCCAAATCTTGAAGCTGCTGAATATCGTTTCGTAAAACAGCATAAGTTGTAATAACTACCTGATGATTCTGAATTTCTTCAAAATTGCGCTCGCCACCGTAGTAAACATAAAGATTGATTTGTGGCGCAAATTTCTGGAATTCGCTTTGCCAGTTGGAAACAAGACTTTTTGGCACAACAATAATAGAAGGAAGAGAGTGATTTTCATCGTCCTTTGTGGAATCTGCTGTATTTGCAATCATTTCGCGGAGCAGAGCAATCACTTGAACAGTTTTTCCAAGTCCCATATCATCAGCAAGACAACCGCCCAAGTTATTCTGTGCCAGATACTTCATCCATTTTACACCGTAATTCTGGTAACCACGGAGACGGCCGTTCAGTTCACAATCTTCGAGAGAAACTTCCTGCCCAATTGAGTTGAATCCTTCAAAAATCTTTTTGCTTACATCAAAACCTTCACCACTGATTTTTGCATCTACTAGCTGTTGAATAAAAGGCATATCAAAAAAGGAAAGATTATAGGTGCCGTTTTTATTCTTTTTTCCAAGAAGTCGCTGAAGTTTTGCAAAAAAAGAATGATCCACAATGGCTTTAGAACCGTCGTTGAGAGGAATAAAATTGTTTTCTTCGTAAAGTTTTGCCGCTTCATCAAAAGAAAACTCCTGGCCTTCTACATCAATGGTACAAAGGCTTTCAAAAAAGTTGATTCCAGATTTTACTTTAAAGCTGATTTTTGGTTTTGCGGTTTTAAGCTTGTATTTTTTAAGGGCATCAGTTCCAAAAAGCTGATAATTAGCCGACAAAAATCCTAAATTTTCTGTTAGAAATGCTGAGGCAAGTTCCATAGGAATAAAAACATCATCATCTTCAAAATAACACTGGTAATTCAACTGATAATTTTTTGCTGTTTGACGAAGACGACCTTCAATTACCAGATGAACCGGTGAAAGTTCTGCATAAGAAACAGGAGTTTTTATAATCTGCTTAAAATCATCTCGCACCTGAACAAGAGATGGTGGCATCTTCGAAGTAATAAATTCTGGATTAAAGCCTTCAAAAGTCCACAAAAACTTAATGTTCAGATTACCATCTTCATCAATACTGTTAAATTGAAGTGCTCGTTGTGCAGACTGTTGGTCAGTAGTAAAAACAGTGTAATTGTTGTAGACAATTTTCGTTTCTGGAAAGTGACTTGCAAAAATTGTAAGAGCAGACTGTAAATCGGAGGTGGGAAGTTGTCCTCGAAAATTTTCCACAAAAAAATAGTTTGTTTGGGTAAGATTTGCTTTGTAAATTTTATCCTTTATAACAACAAAATCCCCATTCAAAAAAGTGAATTTTTCTTCAAAATTTCCATTAATCTCTAAAGTTGGTGTTAAATCTAAAATGCTTTTTTCTTCGGTATTTTGTGAGATTTTCAGAAAAAACTGGCAGAATTTGGTATTGTTTTCATCATTCGAATCAGGTTGAGCCAGCGTAAGTAATTTTTTCTGCTTACCAAACCAAATTGGAAAATCTGAACAAAAAAGTCGCCGTATAAAATCAGGATTTTCGTCGCAGTAAATAAAATCAGTCTGTTCTGCACCCCAGCTAAAATTGTATTGATTCCAACTTAAAATATTCAGATATTCTTCAACAAGCGCCCGTTTTTCTCCACGAAAAAGAGAAATATTTGGTTTTGTGATATAGCCTTTGCTATTGGTAAATTGAATGTAAAATCTTTTTGCTTTGTCTTGTTCAATCAAAACAATCAGCTCAGATTCTGTGCTGTAAGAGGAAGAATCGTTTGTGTTCAAAGTGGAAGATAAATCTGAAATTGATAGCATATGAATATTTTAGATAATTTTAAGGCAATGTTCTACTATTATGCATATTTATTTTCCATATTTACATCTTCCCCTTAATTCATTTAGTAATTCGAATGCATCTACACCCTTATCACCATAAGCAGGAGCAGAGGAAGCAGCATATAGTTTTCCATGGACTTATCAACACTAATCATTTTTATAAACTTGACAACTTGACAAGTTTAGAGTTATATTTAGCTTATGATTCAAATGACAGTTGGCGATTTTAAAGCACAGTTTTCCGCAGTTTTAGACAAAGTTCTTCAGGGTGATGAAGTTCAGATTTTGTATGGCCGTTCAAAAAAGCCTGTAGCCCAGATTACAAAGATTGAAGAAAAACCAAAGAAGAAAAAACGTCCTATTGGGATGTATGCACATTTAGGTCCCTATTGGGAAGATGAAAGTTTTGAGTTTACTCCAGAAAATCTTTTTGACAATATGGATGATTTATTACTGTAGGGGGCAGAATGAAATATTTAATTGATACTCATGTTTTTATCTGGTCTCTCCTAGAGCCAAAAAAAATTAGTAAAAAAGTCTTTGATATTCTTGAAGATACTGAAAATGAAGTTTATATAAGTCCAGTTAGTTTTTGGGAGATGGCAATAAAACATCAAGCCAACAAACTGGATTTAAAAGGGATAAATCCTCTTCATCTTCCACACATTGCAGAACAGTATGATTTTACAGTTTTGAATCCTGAACCTTATGATTATGTAAGTATTGGAACTGTACCATTAAAAGAAAATCATCGTGATCCATTTGACCGAATGTTGATTCAGCAGGCAATCCGCAATAATCTGGTGCTTCTTAGTGCTGATGAAAAATTTCAGCAATATGAAGAAAATGGGTTGCAGTTAATGTGGTAAAAAATACGGATGATGAGTCGGCAATTTCCCACGGGAGGCTGTCTTTTTTTGTGGTGTATTATTATATGTATACATATGATAATACATAGTATAATATGTACTCGTGAGGTTATATGACAAATTTTTCACGAAAAGAAATAGTTTCATCTACTCAGCTGGTAAGACAGTTTTCAACCTTTATGAATTTTTTGAAAAATAAAAATCTGGAGAAGGTTGGAATTATTCGAAATAACGAGATGGAAGCAGTCATCATTCCAATAGAAGAATATGAAAAATTGAAAGCCCAGGCAGAATTGAATCAGCGAAAATCTATAAA
>JAHAZJ010000100.1 GCA_018385315.1 Treponema sp.
TCGATGAACTCCAGTGACCGCATTAATAAATCAAGATTAGCCAAAGCAACTCCTGTGAGCCCCACGGACTCAGTCGTAGGAAAGCACGCGCGCCATACTTCCTTACAATTATGAGAATACAACAATAGTGTAACATGCATTTGATTTTTTGAGTAAACTTATATAAAGCCCCCGCAACACCCTTGCTTATAACTATTTTCTACCATAATAAACTAGTTATATTTTTCAAAATAATGTAATGTTTAAACACAGAGCCTTCTTGCAAAAGGAATCCATAAATCTCAAAACCGAGGCAAAAAAATGGAACTCAGAGAATTAAACGAAAACGATCTTGAATCTCTTATCAAATTATACGAACAGTTAGATGGTACTAACGGCGATTTTACAGCAGAAGACGCCCGCAAAATCTGGAAAGCCGAAATTGAAGGGAACAGAAAAATCAAATATTTTGGAGCAGTTGAAAATGGAAAAGTAATTTCAACCTGCAATTGTCTGATAATTCCAAATCTTACTCGCTTAGGCTCTTCCATTGCTTTTGTAGAAAATGTTGTTACCGACTCGGAATATCGTGGGCGGGGACTCGGCCGCAAAGTTATGGAAAAGGCAATTGACTTTGCCCGAAAAAACAACTGTTACAAAGTTATTTTGCAAAGTGCCAGCTTTAGAAAAGAAGCTCATCAGTTTTATAAAAATCTTGGATTCGACGGAGAATCTAAAAAGGCCTTTATCATGAAACTAAAAGATTATTAAATCTTCGAGACTTTTGCAGAGAGAAGCTTCCGGTATTTTTTGTCTCTTTCAAAAATCGCAATTTTATTCAATTTTTAATTCATATTTTTACTAACCTTTCCATATTCAACAATTCCAAGAGTAAGATGTTCGGCATGAGTGTGAGGAGGATAAGCCTTTGTCTGGTTTATATAATAAACACATTCTATATCATCATTTTTTTGCAGTAAGAAATTTTATTATTCAAGGGTTTCAGTTTCCTTTGCAGTCAATTATAAGTGTTTCTTTACAAACTCTTAAATCACCTTTGTCTTCTTTCATGCTCTACGCGAAATCAGTTTAAAACGCTTTCCGATATTTTGAAAAAACACTACAATATTATTTATGAATAACAACTTGATTTTTGAAACTGAGCGGGAGATTTCTTCCGCATTTATTGATTCATCTGTAAGGATGGGAGTGGCTCAGTCTGTTTTACTTGTACAGGATAATCTTACTGAGAGTTTCAATGCAATGGACTGCGACGGTGTAATTTACCGCGAAAAGTTCAACGCCTTCTGGGTATTCACAAAAACTAAAGTTCATTTTGAACGCCGTCCAGACTGGCGCGAAATTATTACAGCCCGCACCTTTCCTATTGATAACCTTGGAATGCGAACACACGTTAATACACAGTTCGTTGATAAAAACGGAAAAACTCTTCTTGTTGCAAATCAGGAAGCCTGCGTTTTGAGTCTTGAAAATCATCGTCCACTCAAAATCACAAATCTTCCATACCCAAAAGAGAATTTCCCTGAGGCAGTTTTCAACGAACCTTTTGAACGTTTTCCTTCTGATTTTTCTGACAGTGACTTTGTCTTTGAGCAGCAGATTCGTTCTTCTCAGATTGATATGTCGCACCACATGAATAATATAGAATATATCAAGCTTGCCCTTTGTGTATTCTCTGATGATTTTTTACAGTCTCACGAAATTACAGATCTCGAAGTACACTATACCGGTGAAAGTAAAGAAGGTCAGATTCTTAAGGTTTATAAAAAAGAAGATCCGGAAGTAAGGGGTAAATTTTATATTCACATCAAAGAAAGTGACCGCTGCGTTTTTGAATGCTGTATTAAAATTTAAAAAAACTATTTCCTCTGCAGTAGAAGCCGTTATGACAGACGCATTTTTAAGAAGTCTTTCATATCTTTGTAAAAGTCCATTGGTGGCGGAGTAATGTTGATCTGTTTGAGGGCTTCCTGCACCAGAGGATTTTTGTAGTAGCAGACTGCATTTGATGAAGCATAAAACAATACGTCCAGCTGAATTTTGTAAGCCACGTCCTGATTGGTGTCCAGCATCTTTGCAAGTCTGTCGCGGAAGGCATAAGCCAGGTCATAATATTTCTTTTTGAAAGCTGCAAGGCGCTCCACTGTCACATTTGTTTCTATCACCGGATTAAGATAGGAAACGTAACGCATATAATCCTGATTAGCATTTATGATGCCAGCCCATACTTCAGTAATCACCTCCGGCGTAAAATTGTTACCTTCCGGAAAAGCCGAAAGCAGGGAGTTATAGTAGGCTGTCATTTTTTCTGCGGAGATTTCCAGAAAGATTTCTTCTTTGGTTGTGACGTATTTATAAAGGTTGGCGCGCGACCAGCCAAGTTTTTCTGCAATAGTTGTAAGCGTAATTTCTGAATAAGGACAGGTTGCAAAAAGTTCTGCCGTTGCCTCTTTAATTTGAGAAAGTCGTTCTTCTTTGTGTTCGTCGCTTCTTGCGCGGATATAATCTGCCATACCTTGAGAATAACACAGTAAAAGATTTTTTGCAATAAGCAACTATTTGTCACTAAATTCGCAATTTAGTGTTGACAAGACACCAATTATACCATACACTTTAGTTAAGTGACACAACGTTACTAAAAACGCGTTAGGGATTGTAGCCACGCCGAAGGCGGCCACTGGACCGAGCGAAAGCGAGGGAAGCGGCTGGAGCGACAGCGGAATGGCGAAAAGCCCGACCTCCACGAAGTGGAGGGAACGCCCAAATCCACAGGAGGAAAACATGAATCCAAATCTCGCAAAAATTGATAGAACAAACGAGCATTACACTTTTGAATTAGCCCAGGGAGTGAAACGAACAACCGTAACCTTCCGCAATCATTTTGGAATTGAACTTGCAGGAGACCTCTACACCCCGCAAGAGATCCTGAAACAAGTTCAGGATGACAAAGCAGAAAAGTTTGCGGCCCTTGCAATCTCCGGACCTTTTGGTGCGGTAAAGGAACAGTCTTCCGGCTTTTATGCAAATCAGATGGCTTCTCGCGGTTACATAGCCCTGGCCTTTGACCCAAGCTTTACAGGAGAATCTGGCGGAGAGCCCCGCTACATGAACAGTCCCGACATCAACACCGAAGATTTTATGGCGGCAGTAGATTTTCTTTCAACCCGCGACAACATTGACCCAGAAAAAATCGGCATCATAGGAATTTGTGGTTGGGGTGGAATGGCAATTAATACAGCGGCAATCGACACCCGAATTAAGGCAACCGTTGCAAGCACAATGTACGATATGAGCCGTGTTACAGCCAACGGATATTTTGACAGCTCAAATAATGCAGAGGCCAGACACGAATCCCGTAAAGCTCTTATGGCACAGCGCATAGAAGATTTTAAGGCAATTCAGGCAGGCGGTACTTATAAGCTTGGTGGTGGAGTTGTAGATCCTCTTCCCGAAGACGCTCCATATTTTGTAAAGGATTATTACGACTATTACAAAACTCCACGAGGTTATCACGAGCGAAGTCTTAATTCAAATGGTGGCTGGAATGTAACTGCTTCTACTTCCCTTTTGAACACAAAACTTCTCGCCTATGCAGAAGAAATCCAGAGTGCCGTTATGGTTCTTCATGGCGAAAAAGCCCACTCTCGTTATTTTGGCGAAGATGCCTTTAAGAAACTTACCGGCAGCAACAAGGAGCTGGTAATTATTCCTGGCGCAAGTCACACCGATTTGTATGACGGCGGAAAAAACAATGCGATTCCTTTTGATAAACTTGCGGATTTTTTTGCAAAATATTTGAAGTAAGAGATTTTGGGCGTTACCAGTTGCCAACATGGCAACTGGTCGGGCTTTTCGGGGTTCCGCCTTTCGGCTCCATTCCTGCGTTCTGGTGGTTTCGACAGGCTCAACCACCGTCACTACGGAACGGCTTCGCCGCCCCTACAATCCCTAACGCAAAAGCATAAACAAAAGGAGTATCTGAACATGAAAAGATTATTTGCGTTTTTAATGACAGTTTTTCTTCTTGCTTCTACAGCCTGCGCAAACGGAAACAGCAAGAAAACAATATCATCTGACAAAGGAGAACTTTCAAACATGAAAATCTCAATTCAAATTACAAGTGATAGCGGTAAGTCTGAACTAACAGCAACGCTGTTAGATAATTCTTCTGCCACAGCTTTTTACCAGCTTTTGAAAAAGGGGCCGCTTACAGTTGATATGCACGATTACGGCAACTTTGAAAAAGTTGGGCCGCTGGGAACTACCCTTCCCCGAAACGATAC
>JAHAZJ010000217.1 GCA_018385315.1 Treponema sp.
TTCTGCACGAGAATCTATAAACTCTGAAGAATGCCCTGTTGCAATAACCTGTTCGCCTTTATCACAAAGAACTTTAGTTACACCTTGTCCTAAATATCCGTTTGCACCAGTTACAAGAATTTTCATTTCTTTATTCCTTATAATTCTCTACAGAAATTTTTCTAAATAAATCTAACCATCGCAACATCATCTGAACTTCTGTAAATTGTTTTTCATATACAGTTTTATTAAGTTCTCCCCAAGACGGATTTTCATCTAACTTATTTAAGGCAAGTATGATTTTTTCACGAAAATCTTTTATATCACATGAAGAAAAGGTAAGCGTGTCTGGCAAATCTCTTGCCTGATCTATATTTCCGCCTACAGCACTCATAACCATAGGTTTTCCATATGCTGCACATTCAAGAGGAAGTAAATCATAATAGGTTATTTTGTTTGGAATCGTAATTAAGCTTACATTTTCAAAAACAGACCCCATATCCTTTGTAAACCCCATATCAATAACATTATGGTTTTGAATAATTGATTTTAGCGGGCCATCTCCATAACAGATAAAAACAATACTTTTATTATTTCTAAAGGTATCGGCCACTTCACAAAACAGGTCGAAACCTTTATGAGTGACATATCGACCACAAAAAGCAATAATTTTTTTATATTTATAAGATTTCTGTAAAAAATTATCTCTTCCAGATACTCTTTTTATTACACCTGATTTTAAATAAATAATTTTTTTTGAATTAATTATGTATTTCCATTCCTTAAAATAGGAATCTGCAGCATTTCTTGAGGGAAATACTATATAATCAGCGTTTTCAAATAACTTTTTTTCTGTTTCATAATTCTCTTGATATTTATCTGCATCAAATGCAACTCCTGCTAACTCCCATAGCATTTTATGTTCATCTGCCATTATTGATGGTGAATGAGGCATATAAACGCAAGTTTTACTATATGCTTTAGCAATGAATTCATATTTTGAATCCTGCCATCCTTGAAAAACACAAATATCATATTGTTTAAGACAAAACTTTTTTTTATATACAATAGAAAATCTATATATTTTTCTTTGTATCTTTCTGTATAATTCTATTATTCCATGAGTTTTTGGGTAACGAGTAAGGTCATAACCTAGAAAAGAAACTTTTACATTTCCTGAATTTATTTTTTGAAGCCCTTGGATCATATTGTGAACATATCCCATAGGACCACCACCAACTTGAATTAAATCTGTAAAAACAGCAACTTTTACATTTTTATATGCCCTTTGCATCTTTCATTACCTTCTCAATCACATCATCCATGTCGTAATACTTGTATTCCGCAAGCCGTCCGCCGAAAATCACGTTCTTCTCAGCATCAGCAAGAGCCTTGTACTTCTGGAACAAAACTCCGTTTTTTTCATCATTCACAGGGTAAAACGGCTCCATTCCGACCTTCAACTCTGTCGAATACTCACGACTGATTACTGTAACATTCTTATAATATGCAGGATTTTCCGGCTCAAAATGCTTGTGCTCAATAATTCTTGTATATGGAACTTCTGCCTCGGTGTAATTTATGACGGCATTTCCCTGATGATTCTGCTTGTTAAGTTTTTCTGTCTCAAAACGGACAGTACGGTATTCAAGCTTCCCGAATTTGTAGTCATAGAATTCATCTATTTTTCCCGTGAAAACAATTTTTTTCGCGATATTTTGCCAGTAATCACGATTTTCAAAGAAATCAACATCAGTTTTTGTCTCGATTCCTTCAAGCAAGCCCTCAATCAGTTTGTTGTAACCTCCAATCGGAATCCCCTGGTAAACATCGTTGAAATAGTTGTTGTCAAATGTCAGACGAACAGGCAGCCGCTTTATAATGAAGGCAGGAAGCTCCGTGCATTTTCTACCCCATTGTTTTTCTGTGTAGCCCTTAATCAGCTTTTCATAAATGTCTCGCCCGACCAGAGACAATGCCTGTTCTTCAAGATTCGCTGGGTCACGACCGTTCAAAGCTGCAAGTGCATCGCGTTTCTGTTCCTTGATTTTCGTAATTGCTTCGTCAGGAGTCGTAACGCCCCACATCGCATAGAATGTATTCATATTAAATGGAAGGTTGTACAGTTTCCCCCTATAGTTCGCTACAGGACAATTTGTGTAGCGGTTAAAGGGAACAAAAGAATTAACGAAATTCCATACTTCTTTGTTTGATGTGTGGAATATATGAGCTCCGTATTTATGAACATGAATTCCTTCTACATCTTCGCAGTATATATTTCCACCCAATTGAGAACGTTTGTCTATTACAAAGCATTTCTTTCCTTTCTGTTTTGCAAAATGCGCGAAAACAGAACCATATAAGCCGGAACCAACTATCAGATAATCGTATTCCATTTTGTAACTTTCTCCTTGAGCAATGAAAAAAGGAATTTATTACGGAGTATAAAAAGTAATAGGCCGTAAACAATAATTCCAATACAAACCGCTAAAGTAAGCTGGAGAATCATATTGATCTTGATTTTAATCAGAAAGAAAACACAAATTGCCATCACAACACACGCAAAAATACATTGAATAATATGGGGAAAAATTCTCTTCAATTTGAATAACTTATGTGCAAAAGCAAGCTGAAAAATCGTGACAGAGCACTCAGCACAAACAGTCGCAATACCAGCTCCGAACGCACCATAAATAGGAATAAGAATCATATTGAAACTGAAATTAATTACAGCTCCCAGAATTACCGATGCCAGTGTAATTTTCTCTTTTCCTAGAGGCATAAAGATTTGAATTCCGATAAGTCCACTTAAAGAAATTGCTACAATTATCGGGTTCATAATCTGCATAACAGGAATAGCTTGCTCGAAGCGATTACCACTCAAAAGCAGAACCACAGGTCTGGCTACCAGAGACAGTCCTACAGCACACGGAAGAGAAAGCATAATAATAAGATTCAATGCTTTTTCAGAGAGTATAAGAAACTGCTCGTTATTATGTTGGGATATATAAAATGAAAGCCGTGGAAGGAGGACTGCCGAAGCTGCCGTAATCACGGAAAGTACTATTTTATTTATTCTAGTTGCTGCTGTGTAAAAACCGACCTGCTCATCCCCAGCGATAAAGCCAAGCATTGTTGTGTCCAAGGCTGTATAAATACTTACCGCAACACTCATCGCAAAAAGAGTAAAAATTGGTTTGATATGAGGATGAAGATTTCTGCAAACTTTTTCCCTGAACGAAATATATCTCTTTGCATGAATAAAATTACAGATATTCGAACCGACAGAAGATACAACGCCGATTGCAGCGTATTTCAAATAATCATCTTTAGTTCGCACAAAAATAAAAAGCAAAATAAGACTTAAAAATTGAAATACAACAGAACGAATTGTAATGTACGAAAATTCTTCCAATGCCGTATATAGCCAGTCCATACCGACTGTAACAAAAAGAATGGAAGTACTACATACAATCAAAAGATTTCTATATTCATATATCTGAGGGATAAACAGAAGTGTAAAACCAAGAAGAAGATATGCAATAAGCGTTGAAATCAAATTAATAGTGAGAATTTCTTTTACAAATTTTGTAAGAGCCATTTTATCATTTCGAAGTTTTGCAGCTTCCCGAACACCATAAGTGCTTATTCCAAGAGCCGCAATCATCGAAAAATAACTGATTATTGAATTTGCAAAATTAACTTTTCCAAGCCCTGCTGGCTGAAGAACCCGCGAGGCATAGGGAAAAGTTATAAGTGGAAAAAGTAACCCCATTACAGTTCTCAGTATATTAAGGAGTGCATTCTTTTTGAGAGACTTTATTTCTGCCATGATTATATCTCCCCCAACACCCGTTTATTCATCTTTCTGCGTTCCCGGTCATAGAACCAGCCCCATTTGTTGAAATATCGTACTGCACTTCTGATATGAGCCCAGAGCATTTTCTTACTTTTGTAACTCTCCCTCGCATGGTCATGAACAATCGTAACGTCAGGAAAATACAAAGTCTTCGCAACACGGTGAAGTCGACGAATCAAATCAAAATCTTCGCAGTACATGAAATATCCGTCGTCAAAGAAAATATTGTTTTCCTGTAAAATGGAA
>JAHAZJ010000009.1 GCA_018385315.1 Treponema sp.
ATATAATAAATTATAAAAAGTTATCTAATCTATAAACATTGATTTTATTTAACTTAGAACAAAAAACAATAAATTTAATGGATAAAATTAAAAAATAAGAAAGAATAATTAAAAAAAGAGTATATTTTTAGAAAAATGCATCAAGACTTTGCTGGACTTCACCTTTTGCCATATCTTCAAGGTCCTGTTTTGTATATCCAAATGAATACATAATTCTTTCAATAGCTGGTATTAGTTGATTATTAATATAATAATCCTTGTCATATGCATATCCTTCACTATATTCGTAAGGAACAGCACGCTGACTAATAGATCCTTTTCCTTTTGTAATTATATACTGTACAATTGTCCCACGTGTCACTTTAATGCCGTGTTCTTCTATTTTTCTTGCAGCAATAACATGTGGTCCAACCTGTTTGTACTGGTCAAGTGGTTTGGTGATTTGTGTGTGAATAATCATTTCCTTTTTATCCACATCTCCTTTTTTAATTTTTTTTAGAACTTTTTTAACTTCGCTGATTGCTTTATCGGAATCCCCTTCTTTTAGGATTGCCATTAAAACAGCTTCCTGAGTTTTTTTAACAATAGGTGCCCAGTCTCTTCTAACCAATTCCAATCCTTTTGCTATAATTTCACCATCTTCAATTACAGCATATCTTTTTTTACTTACAAAAAAGCCTCTTCTGTAAAATCCTTCATATTCGAGCTCCATACTTTCAGGAAGTGTGGAATTAAGGTATTTTAGAAATACTTGGGCCTGCTGTTTGATTTCAGCTTCAAGTTCTAATTGTTCTTTTGTCTCACTAACCAATTTTGACACCTATTCTAAATTTTGATTTAGCTTATTAATAATACTTTTCTAATAACTAAAATCAATTATTTGGACTTAATATAATTAAATTGCTTTTATTTGGTTTTTAATTTAGTTTTCAAATGCTCTTTGACGTTTTTTATATGTTTTATCTGATATAGTATGAGTGAGGTTTGATATGATGAAAAAAAGATTGATTTCAAGCTATGATGAGATAAATGATACATTTGTTGGTAAAATTGATGGTGAAAACGGTTTTTGTAGTGACTTTGATATTTCAGATGGAATATTTCTTGCAATAAACAAAAACAACCATCCAAACTCAATATATGTAAATAATGCATCAACTGTGTTTAACGTACCAAAAAAGACTTTGGAAAACTCAAATGTTAAAATAAACATCAAATGCAACACAATGTGTATTTATTTTTCAATGTTTATTGAAGATAAACGAATATGCTCTTTTAGATGCAGAAACATATTTGAAATTCCAATTTTAAACTTTGAAATTGATAGTAACTATTAGGGTTACTATCTTTTATTAAAATTTTAAATAGGATAACATAATATAATATATATATTATTAATAGGAGTTGATATCGTGGAAGATCCAAAAATTAATGTCAGTCCTGATGAAATTGTAATTGTTATTCCTGAAGATGCTAATGAAGATGAATTAGTAATAGATTTAGAAGAATTAGGTATTGACCTTGAACAGTTAGGTGATGAAGTAAACATTGTTGTTCAGGTTGAAGGTGCTGACGGATTTGATGTGGATTTTGAAAGCGATGACGATGACGATGATGAAATCACATTACCAAATGAATGGTATTTTGATGATGATCCATACGGAATCGTATACTATGAATATGTAAGATAGGTGGAATTTATGGATTATGACATTCCTTATTATGTTTTGGATAACGATGGCAATATAAAATCTAGTACAGAGCCATATATCGATGATGATGACTTAAAAGAATTGTTAATATCTCTTTTAGGTGATGATGTTTCATCTGATGAAATTCAAAAAATCCTTGATGCCAGTGGAGATGAGGAACTTTCTGAAGAAGACTTCGATAAACTGGTTGAAGAATTTATTTTAAAAAATAAATAGTAATTTTTCTATTTTTAGCCTTAAAAATAAAACATTTATATATAATGATAAAGTAATATTTTATTATCATTATTCAATAAGGCTCTTTTTTGCTCTCAAAATTGGATTATCATTTATCTTGCCGATAATTTAATTGGAAAAGAGACTTACTGACAGCGATTATTATTTATATAATTATATTTATTTAGGTGAAATAATGGCAATTTCTCAAGGAAAATCAACTAGAAGTCCTTCCGGTGCAAGAAACGTTGCAAACCGTGGAAAAAGAAAATCCGAATTAGGAAGAGACCCAGCAGAAACCAGATTAGATGAAAAAAGATTAAGAAAAATCAGAACCCGTGGTGGAAACGAAAAACTCAGATTAGCTACTGGTAACAAAATCAACGTTACTGACGCTGATGGTAAAACCAAAGTTTTAGACATCCTCAACGTAGTAGAAAACTCTGCTAACCCTAACTACGTAAGAAGGAACATCATTACCAAAGGTGCAATCGTAGAAACCGCTGAAGGTAATGCTAAAGTAACATCTAGACCTGGTCAAGACGGTGTTATTAACGGAATTTTAATTTAAAGATTTTTCTTTAAATTTCTCTTTTTTTTGAGTCTGTAAAATTTTATAGGCTTATTTGATTTTAAATTTTTTACAGTTGAAGTTTCACTTCGATGAAAATTCGTTCTAATTTTTCTTTAATTTAAATTTTAATGGCTAAAAAATAGTAAATTACTTAAATAAGTGAGGACAAATAATATTTTATGACCAAACAAAAGATATTTGCCCTCAATAGTAATTTAGACTTCATACAACTTAAACTTTACGATTTTTCTGATGAAAAAATTGATCATGAAAAAATCATTTCAGAAAGACTCAATAAAAACCCAAAAATTGAAAATACAAATCAAAAACTACTTTTAGATGAAAATAACACGTTTAAATATGATAATCCAACTTGTCCAGTTTGCGGAGCTCATAAAATAATTAAAAAAGGTAAAATAACAAAAAATAAACAAAATATCAATGGAAAAACCACAGAATTTAAAGAACAGCAATATCAATGCAAAAAATGTGGAAAAAAATTTGGAATATCTAATAATCCATTAATTGGTAAAAATAAACAATTTTTACAAGAAATAATGGATAAAATACCTGGAATAATGAAAATTGGTTATCAATCACTTCGTAAAATAAGCAAATACTTTGAAATATTCCTTGGAATTCGAATATCTCATCAAACAATCAAGAACTGGTCCAACAAAAATCACGAAGAAACAATCACCAACAAAAAATTCGAATATTCAGGCTACTATTTATATGATGAGCAATTTTTAAGACTCAATGGAGTCAGACACTACAGATTAACATTATATGATGCAATACTCAATATTCCAGTCTCAGAAAGAATTGTACGTCGTAGAATACCAGAAAACACGAAAAAATTTATTCTAGATTCAACGGCAAATAAACCATTTATTTGCCTAACAACCGATTTATTCCCAATGTATCGTAATGTAGCAGATGAAATAGGGGTGAAACATCAATTATGCACATTTCATCTATTTCAAACAATCAATCACAAATTAAAAGTGCATTGTAGACGGAACAAGATTAACGGAAAACAAAGAGATTATATTTACGAAAATGCGAACGAATTGAAAAATTGCTTCAGACAAAATTCAAAGCAAGAAGCAATCGAGCAATTTAAACAATATTTACAAAATTACAGAGCCATTCCAGTCGTATTAAAAGATTTCATCAGAAAACACATCATCAATCACTTCCACAGATACATAGAACACTTAGATGATGAAAATATAGAAAAAACATCCAACAAAGTAGAAAATTACTACAGACAAACCAATCCAGAAATAATAAAGAAATTATACAAAACTAAAGAAGGAATTCTGACATTTTTAGACTTCCAAATGCAAAATTGGACTCAAAATCACATAAAAATTAAATAAGCCTATAAAATTTTACAGACTCAAAAAAA
>JAHAZJ010000106.1 GCA_018385315.1 Treponema sp.
TTCAATACAAGAACATTCATTTTTTTCCTCCGTTTACATTGCCTTTGCGCGCTGGGCTTTGTTTTGTTTTATAGTTGAATTGTAATCAGGAGATACAAATTAGTAAATCTACGGGGAGTAGAGTTACAGTAAAAAAAAAGAATTAGTTGAGCTTGTAATCAGCTTCAAAAGCTCTCTCCAGTTCAGCAAAGTCCCACCCCTTGCTATTGGAGTGTATCTTGGGTGTTTTCTATCAAAAGTCCCATTTTAAAATAAAGAAGAAATAATTTGACTTGCCTTAAAAAAAGTTCCAGCTTTATCTGGCAGCCCCATATAAATTTATTCGCAAACGGTTGAAAAATAATGTTTTCTATTGTATTATTATCTTAATCACTATTAAATTAACGGAGATTAAGTTAGTATGAAGAAGTTTTATGCTCGAAAGAATGAACTGACAGCTCTGGAACAAATAGAAAAAAACTCATTAAATTCTGCTAATTTTACAGTTATAACAGGCCGCCGTAGAATCGGAAAGACAGAACTGTTGAAGAATTATATCAAAAACAAAAGAAGCTGTTACTTGTTTACAACCCGTAGTTCAGAAGCTCTTCTTTGCGAACAGTGGCAGAAAAGCTTGGCAGATGATATTGGTCTTAAAATTTTTGGAAAAATAACGACACTCTCAGATCTTTTTGAACAGATTATGCAGTATTCAAAGCAGGAACATTTTGTGCTTGTAATTGATGAATTCCAGGATCTTCAGACTATAAATCCATCATTTTTCAGTCAGATGCAGAATCTATGGGACAGCAATAAGGGAGATTCAAAAATAAATCTTATTGTCTGCGGTTCAGTTTATTCTATGATGAAAAAAATATTTGAAGATGAAAAAGAACCTCTTTTTGGTCGTGCCACAGGAAAAATCAATTTAACTCCTTTTTCACCTTCTGTTTGCAAAGAAATTTTAAACGATTACAACTCAAGTTATACAAATGAAGATTTACTGTGTCTTTACATGTTAAGCGGAGGAGTGGCAAAGTATATTTCTCTACTTATGGAATCTGGCAGTACAACAAAAGAGAAAATGATTGAATATGTTACAGGAATTACTTCACCATTCCTTATTGACGGTAAAGATGTTCTTATAAGTGAGATGGGGAAAGATTACGGAGTTTATTTTTCAATCCTCGCATTGATTTCCAGAGGTTTGACTGCTCAAAATGAAATAGATTCAGTGATTCAGAAAAATACCGGTGCATATCTTGCCAATCTTGATAAAGTCTATAGCGTTATAAAACCTATTCGCCCGTTGTATTCAAAAAGCGAAAGCCGTAATGCCCGCTGGCAGATTACAGACAGTTATTTAAGATTTTACTTCCGATTTATTTATTCAAACCAGAGCCTTGTGGAACTTGGTCAGTATGATTCATTGAAATCTGTGATTTTACGTGATTATGAAACTTTTACTGGGAAGACTTTAGAGCAGTATTTCACAAACAAGATTAATGAAGAAAAACAGCTCACAAAAATTGGTGGTTGGTGGGACCGTAAAGGTGAAAATGAAATCGATATCATAACCGTCAATGATTTAGAAAAGACCTGTAGTGTTTACGAAATAAAAAGGCAAGCAAACAGAATAAATCTTTCAAAACTGACTGAGAAAGTAAACAACTTTAAATCTATTGTAAAGTTGGAAATAGGTGGATATTTTATTCAAACATTTGGTTTGAGTTTGGAAGATATGTAAACAATCCTAGTTGAGAAATGGACAGATTTGAAATTTATAGACAGTGAAAAAAAGCCAAAGCTCTTGTAAATCAGCAGAAAGAAATTGATGTACTTATCCGCCATGTTGAAGCAGTTGAAAAAGTTGGTGTTGAAAGTGAAAACATCAAATTCAAAAACTGACCGCAAGAACTCTAAGAATTGTATCTGTACTTGGAATTCCGTTTGGAAGTTCGAGACATTTTCTAAGTCATTTTTTTTCTCCCGAAAGAATTCTAATGTTTTTTTAGATTTTTAAATACTATACTTTGTTAAGTATATATTTTAAAAGTCTTTAAAATGCGTTTGACCTGTCTGTAAATAAACAAAGATAAGGAACTTCCTCGTCAGCTTCGTCTTTATAACGCAATAAGTTCAGGCTTAAGCAAAAACTCAATCAGATTGCAATGAATTATTCCGTCATTATCTGTGTAATGAGAAGGAATATCATTTTGGATAATGATTTTAGGAAAGAAATCTTTAGCGAGCTTTAGAGAATCTAACTCGGCTGTGGTTTTTTCATCGGTATTCATTTGCCAGGCAGATTGAATATAAACTCGTTTGTCGCCTTTGTTTACAACAAAATCTATTTCTTTCTGAACATTGTTTCCGCCTCTGCGGTCTACAACAACTCCAACATCAACTGAATAGCCGCGTATCAAAAGTTCATTGTAGATAATGTTTTCCATAATGTGACCAGAATCTAATTGTCTGAATCCAAGTCTCGCATTTCTTAAGCCAATATCTGTAAAATAGTATTTATTCGGATAATTAAAATAGTGTTTTCCTTTTACATCATACCGCTGTGCTTCCGAAATCAAAAAAGCATCTTCGCAATAGCCAATATAATCGCTTACTGTGTTCGAACTAAGCTTATCTTTTTTCACGCTTTTAAGGGTATTTGTAATGTTCAGAGGATTTGTAAGAGAACTGATAAAAGTACTTAATACATTCAGAATGTCTTCAAGTATATCTGTTCGTTCTATTTTGTTTCGTTCTACAATATCCTTTATATAAACTTCATCAAAAAGGTTTGTAAGATACTGCTTGTATTGTTCATCGTTCTTTAAGTGTAGCAGATATGGAAGTCCACCATATATCATATAGCTGTCAAAGTTATCTCTCTTATCTCCACCTTTCGTTGCATGAAATTCAGAAAAACTTAAAGGATAAACATGTATTTGAGATGAACGTCCACGGAACTCTGTGGAAATATCTTTGGACAGCATTTTTGAATTACTGCCAGTAACATAGACATCAAGGTTTTTATAATCCTTAAGTTCATTAAGCATATCATAAACAGTTATTTCATAACCTTCATTATCCGGATCTGGAACTGAATAGCAGAATTGTATTTCATCAATGAATAAATAAAATTTTTCTTTGCTTTTACTAACTTGATTTTCTACATATTCTGCAAGCACTATCGGATTACGATATTTTGAATCCTTTCTTTTATCGAGTTGAAGTTTTATGATATTTTCAGCTTTTACACCTTTCTTCAAAAGATAATCATAAAATAAATCAAAGAGTAATGTAGATTTTCCAGCTCTACGGATTCCTGTTATTACTTTGATTTGTCCGTCCCACATATAGTCTATGATTTTCTGTAAATATAGATCTCGCTGTATCATAATATTACCTCTTTTTTGTCATTGAGAACTTACGACGAAATCGTCGCAAGTTCTCAATGTAATTTTAGAGTAATTCTCATCTTTCTTTATGTCAATAGTTGGGTTCTGTAAATTGCAGCTAGTAGATTAAGTTACTAACTTAATAAAAACTTTTGCGCCTTTTATTTTGGTAATTTGAAAATATTCAATATCTTCATTTTTTTCTTTTTCTCCCGAAAGAATTCTAATGCTTTTTGTGATTTTTAAATACTATACTTTGTTAATTATTTATTTTAAAAGTCTTTAAAATGCGTTTGCCCTGCACTCACCAGCCTATTTTCTAGTAACATTGAACTTTTGATGGTATAATAAAAGAAAAAAGGAGTTTCCATCTTGAGTTTTCAATCCGAGGCAGAATTAGAAAATTGGCTCATTAATGAATTGCAGCAGCAGTTTGGATATTCATATTATAAACAAATTGAAGACAAAGAAACTCTTGAAGATAATTTTCGTACAAATCTTTACAACTTAAATAAAGAAGATTTGAATAATTTACCATTTACAGACACAGAATTCGACCGTATTCTTACATATCTAAAAGACAAATCCGTTTATAAATCTGCCAAACAGCTTAGAGATAAATATGTTCTGGAACGAGAAGATGGCAGCAAAGTTCATATCAAGTTCCTGGATTATGATGATTATTCAAATAATAAAGTACAGGTTACAAATCAGATAACTGTTATCAATAAATATGAAACAAGATTTGATGTAACTCTCTTAATAAATGGTCTTCCTTTGATCCAGCTGGAATTAAAGAAACGGGGAATTGCACTGGAAGATGCTTTTAATCAGACAGAACGATATCGCCGCCATGCATATACAGGTCTTTTTAAGTATATCCAGATTTTCATTATCACAAATGGAACTAATACAAAATATTATGCAAATAGTGATAATACATTCCTTCATTCTTCAGCTTTTTACTGGACTGATGAAGAAAATAAAAGAATTAATGATATAAAAGATT
>JAHAZJ010000010.1 GCA_018385315.1 Treponema sp.
TTCCTGTCATGTAGCAGTAAATCAATACTTTAAGCAGCATGATCGGATTGTATCTGCTTGCTCCTCCTCCTTTTGTGTTTCGTGCAAACACTTCTTCAATTTCGAGTTCATCTACTGTTTTACTGATAATTCTTACAAAAAGATTCTGCGGAATCAGCTCATCAAGACTTGGTGTCAGGAGCCACTGCACGCCCTAGTTATATGGTTTGTATGTGATTTTATCGCTTACGCCTCTGCTCATATTTAAATTTTAGCAGATTTGAATTTACTTGTAAATTTAAAATATTTGGGGCTGCCCCTGAAGTGCACCCCATGCTTTTGGGACAGTCCCGGTTTATTATGCAAATATTTCGCTTCGCTACATATTTTCACGGGCTCACGAGCATATAATTTAAAGCTACGACATTTCTTGTCATATCACCTATGGTAATCTTTTTTTAATTATTAATTATAGGAGGCCTTTTATGCTAAAAAAGCTCTTAATTACAGGTGGCATTGCTCTTGCCGGTTATGTCATAAATGAAGTCCGTAAGCAGTATGACAAAAATGTAAATGACTACAATGAATTAGTAGACAGATACAATGAAATGTCAGATTTCATGGATAATTGTGATTTTTACACATACAAGAATCCAAAGGCTTCAGACAAAAACACAAGATTTGTTACAGAAACTCAGACAAGGCAAGATGGTTCAATACAAAATATAAAACACGATCGAGCTACAGGGTTTACTATTATTTCTTCAAAGGATGCATAAAAGTGAAACAAAAAAAAACACCCATGACATTAGTTGTCATTATCATCAGTCTATAATACAAGCAAGAGCATGTAAAAAAGCTCAAGGAGGCATAGTAAAAATTACATCCATGTAATTTTAACTATGAGCAGATTTTGTCGTTGGCAAAACTGCAATTTCGTGCCTCCTGCACGAACGCTAACGCGAATTTTTTATGGGAGATTTTTATGATAAAGAGATTAATTGGAACCTGTATTGCCGCCACAGTACTTGCAGTTACTGGAAAAGTAGTTTCAGATTATGCAGAAACAAAACCTGCTTTGAAAAATGTAAAAGATAAGCTTAAGAAAACAGGAAAAGATTTTTCTGCAAACTGTAAAGAAGTTCTGGATGCTACAAGAAGAGTTTTTACAGGTGAAACACCTGATGAAAACACAATTACATTAGCAACAGATAGGATAGATTGATAATTCTACACCTATGACAATTCTTGTTGTATCAACTATTTTATGCTACAGCTAATAAAGCTATTTTGCCATATCGGTAACAATAGCTAAAATGTGGACAAGCTGAGTTGGGGAAAGCTTACGAAAGGAAGAAAGAATTTCAGCATCTTGGATTTTTGTATTTTGAATCTGAGGAGAAAAAAAGACTTCTGGAGAAACGTTTAGAAAATCACAGATTCTAAAAAAGGCATCCATTGAAACTGAACGCTGTCCTGTTTCAATTTTATTGATGTAACTTTCGTTTTGTCCCAAAGCTAAACTCATTTCTCTTGCAGAGATAGATCTTTCATTTCTAAGAAAACGAAGTCTATCTCTAAAAAAATCTTCAAAATTTGTCTCCATTATTTTAGTATAGACTTTATTTCTCTTGATATATGGTCTTATCGGCTATATAATGAAGTGACATAGTCTTTTAGGTCTATAAAATTAATAAAATGTACCCTACCAATGGGAAGGAGAAAAAAATGGCAAGTTTTGCTTTTGCTTATGTTCACGGAGATAGATTTCAAGCCGTCTCTCAAGACAGATCTTTTGATGAAGAATTTGAAGTTTCTGATAACGGTTCTATTACAAAATGTAATGAATTAGGAATTAATTTTCTTCATTCAAAAGGTTATAGACTTTGTTCTTCTCTACCGAACGAGTTAATTGCATTATCTGATGGAGAAGCTAAAAACTTATTAGAAGTGGAAGCCTTATTAACAGATGAATTCTGTGGTCCTATTATTTATAATGAAGGTAAGCTTAAAAGTGCAACAATTCGTTGTGGTGCTGTTTACAGAAAATAAAAATTCATGAGAAGAGAAAAGTTTTCTTTTCTCTTCTCAAAGGTATGTATTATGAACGAATCATTAAAAACATTTGTATGTAAATCTGAAAATATCTCTTGTACTTCAATTCCTGCTAAAATTAAGTACTCTACAACAAATAGAACAACTAAAATAACAAATCAAGTTGAAAAAAATATAAAATTTTCTTGGATAATAGAAACAATCGGAGAAAAAGACCTTTTTATAATTCATTTTGATGAGTTTGAATTTAAAGATGATACCTGTGAAATCACATATGATAATAAAACAAATTCAATAAATATTTATGCACCTGATTATAACAATGGAACAGAATCTTTTACAGCAACAATAAGTAATATTGGAAAGGAAAATTGAACAATGTCTAAACATGATGAAATTGCAGCAATTGTAGAAAAATATTGTGGAGAATTAGCTGATTATGAATTAGCTTACAATAATAAACGATTCTGGGTTTTCTATTCCTACAAAACATTTCCAGCTAATAAAAAATCTAATCTATTAAAATTTGATAAAAATTTATTTGAAGCTGATATGGCTGCAATGTACTCCATTGATAGTGGGGTAATAAATCCAGATGCTGAAAAGTGTAAGGATGGCATTTTATTTATGCTTTCTGGATTTTATATTCGTACTTCTGGCCAACTTAAGGGGTATACGTTTATTAAATATTCAGCAATCAAAAGTATTGAAGTGAAAGGGAAAAAAGATCTTCATCTTTCTTTGAATGTTAATACAAATGATTTATGGAAACAGGATTGGCTTAATATATCTGTAGATTATTATGCAGAACCTTTAAAAAATATTCTTGATGAAATTATTAAGATTGATAGAGAAACTGACACATCCTATACAACAGAATCAAAAACCGGCATTGTAAAAGGAATAAATCAGAAAGCAAACCGCGAAGCTTATTTTAAAGGTCAAATATCTGGCTACAAAAGAGCTTCCCGCGAATATCAGATTAAGCTTCAGAAACAGGCTGATGCTTTTCTTGCAAATTGTAATCTTTGGAGAAAAAAGCAATCTGAATATGAAGCTTTGCTTGATGAATACGAACAGACAATTATTGAACTTCAAAGTTGTATGGAACAAAGTTCTTCTCCAGAATATCAGGAAATGATGAATTCAGCACAAGAATATAAAGAACGCTTGGAAGAACTGGCATACTAATCTATGGAGAAAAAAATGACAAATTTAGAAGAATTGCGTTCAAAGCGTGCTTCATTGAAAGAAGACACAGACAGATTGTTTTCAGCGACAGATAAAGTGATTGGAGAAAGTCAGCGTGTTGCAAATCTTGCTGGAGATTCTGAAAAGATAATTACAGACCTTGAAACTGAATTTGAGAAAAGAACAAAACTTCATGGTCAAGATATTGCTTTTTTATTTTTTGCAACGGCATTGCAGTGTGCACGTCAGTATCTTCTTACTGATTTTAAAGAAAGGTTAGGAGATCAGGAATCTGCAAAAAATACATTAGGAGAAAACATCTTCGATCCTCACAATGCAAGTAGTGACAGAAGCCATCGTTTATATAATCCTTCTCTGGATGAAATTATTTCTCATCCAGTTCCATTTGATTTGAACATAGGCGGGGAAAAATTTGGAAATCCTCTTTCTGGATATGGTAAATTAGGGCATCGTGCAGCAACTCTTGGTCATGATTCTGTTCTTGGCTGGATTTTTGGAACTGCAAATATTGCAACTAGTACAGTTACTGATGCAAAATTTAATTCTTATCATGTAGGTTCAGATAACTTACGGGATTATTTTAAATCAAATGCAAATACTGCATTGGTTCTTGAAAAAACTTTTGACAAACTTACTAATCAGGGAATGGATGGCAAAATTATTGTAGGAACTTCACTTGCAAAAGAGGCAGTTCATTTGTTATCCGATGTTAATTCAAAAAATAGTCTGCCGCTCCCTATCGTTACAACTTTTAATCCAAAACTTGGAAGTACTTTGGCAAAATATGGATTAGATATGTCAAATGTCCTGAATGTCGGAAAGCAGGCGGCTTTAGCAGAGGCAATTAATATAATTATTGCAATGATTCATCGGCTTACATTTGGATTAGATTCTGAGGTTGATACAAAACTTTATGAGGTACGCACGAGAAAAATTATCACTTATTCTAATGTTATTGCATCAACAAGTAATATTATTCTTGTAGCAATGGGAAGTGCTGTCGGTGCTGCAACAAATAATCCAGAAATGATTAGAAAATCATTAAAAAAACTTGATGTAGGCGGTTTTCTAGTAACAGTTGGCCATTTACTCAATGATAAAAAATTTATAACTCAAGTAAAAACAGAATTTGTTTTGAACAATTTTGATAAATTAATTCAAGGAGATTGTTAATTATGAAATGTAAGTATTGTGGTGGTAAAGTTAGTTTTTTTGCAGATTATTGTCCTTCATGTGGAAAAAAGACTATTGAAGATACAAAAAAAGCGTGTGTATATTGTGGAAAACAAATTGATAAAAATTCTAGATTTTGTCCTAAATGCGGAAAAGAATTGATCCCATCTACTGTAGATATGAATATAAATGCCCGCAAAGATTAAAAATCCATGAAGGAAGATTTTTTTAAATATAATTTTAGAGAAATTAAAAGTTTGGAATAAGTGATTTTTAAGAGGAAAATATGAAAAAAATTTATATAGTGGATGCTGAAGGAGAAAGCATAGAGAAGTCTGGGTTCAAAATCCTGGATTTTTTAGCAGGTGAAACCTATTTTTATAAATATGGTTTAAATTTACATGACCCTGATGGAAAAGCTTGGTTTTACGAATATGATAAAGTTCAAGGTGTCTATGATATGAAAAAGTGGACAATGGTAAATCAAAGATTTGCTTCCGAAGGATGGGTTTATCCAAAACGGAATGAAGAAAAGAGAAAAGCTAAGATTCTAAGATTATTAGAAATGTGGAAAGAAAAAGGTTATAAAGTAGATGATTCAGAATTAAAGGCATTTATTAATGATAGAACAACAAATGAGACTCTTTATATGACTTCTAAATAAAAATAATTATTTTGAAAATCTTATGTTAGGTAGTCTGAATTAAAATTTGAATCTAAATGCTTGAAGGATGATAGTTGTACGTTCAAAACCATATGAATTTGAAAAATATAATCCCTTTATTCCTCAGCGATAACTATCAAAAAAACGCTTATCGCCGAAGAATCCATGCTTTTTTCAATATTTTGCAGAACAAGCTGTTCTATCTATCTTGCTCCATTTAATCTTGGCGAAACCGAGGAATTTCTGAAGAAGGTTAAACAGATTGAAATGAACCGTCATCAGATTCTTGAACTTTATATGATTCTTGGGGGTATCCCTTACTATCTTGATATGCTTAGAAAAGACCTTCCTCTTACAAAGAATATTGATAATCTATTTTTTAAGGAAAATGCAAATCTTAAAACAGAATATGAATTTCTCTTCCGTTCTCTGTTTAAGGATTCAAAGAATTATAGAAAAGTTGTAGAAGTGCTTTCAGAAAAAAAGAAAGGATTATCTAGAGAAGAAATTAA
>JAHAZJ010000108.1 GCA_018385315.1 Treponema sp.
GTTTTGAAGATAGTAGAAGCAAAATTTGTTTTAAGAAATGGTTTAAAAAGAGTCTAAAATATTAAACACATAACAAAGGTTCGTAGCCGACAGCGGGTCGAGCCCGCTGCGGTACAACCAGTTGTTATGCCCACGCCCCACTGGGGCGGTAGGATTTTTAGTATTTTAAAATTTCAAAGCATGACATTTCTCCAAAAATAGAAAATGGATTTTGAAGAAATGGAAAAGGAAGAAAACAAAGATTTTCTTACAACTCAAATTATTACTTATCTTGGAAATAAAAGAAGTTTAATAGGAAAAATAGAAAAAGAAGTTGAAGAAATAGAAAGTAAGCTTGGAAAGAAAAAATTAGTTTGCGCAGATTTATTTTCCGGTTCAGGAATTGTTGCGAGAATGTTAAAAAAGCATTCATCAAAATTAATAGTAAATGATTTGGAAAATTATTCTTCACTTATTAACAGTTGTTACTTAATAAATAAGAAAGACTATCCTGCTGAAATTTGTGCAGAGTTAAGGAAAGAAATTAAAAATCTTTGCACAAAAAGAAAGTATCCTGGAATAATTGCAGAAAATTACGCGCCCCAAGATGACAATAATATTTTAAGAGGCGAAAGAGTTTTTTATACACATGAGAATGCCGTTCTAATCGATACATATCGGAAACTCATCGATGAAATAATAGAAGAAGATAATCTAAAGAAATTCTTTCTTGCCCCTTTAGTTACAGAAGCATCAATTCATGTAAATACAAGCGGGGTATTTAAAGGTTTTTATAAAGATAAAAACACCGGTATTGGTTGCTTTGGAGCCGCAGGGAAAAATGCACTTACAAGAATCTTTGGAAAAATAGAATTAAAAGAACCTGTTCTCAGTAATTTTAATTCAAAGTTGGAAATCCATCAGAAAGATACCGTTGAACTTTCAAAGGAATTAAAAAATCTTGATATTGCTTATCTTGATCCGCCGTATAATCAGCATCCGTACGGGTCAAACTATTTTATGCTTAATCTAATCATAAAAAATAAATTGGATGTAGAAGTAAGTAAAGTAAGCGGAATCACGCAAGACTGGAATCGCTCAGCCTTTAACAAGCCCTACTCAGCATTGAAATCAATGGAAGAAATAATTGCAAACTTGTCGAGCAAGTTCGCAATTATTTCATATAACTCAGAAGGGTTCATCAGTTTTAATGAAATGTCAGAAATGCTTAAAAAATATGGAAAAGTAAAGACTGTAGAAATTACATACAATACTTTCCGCGGAAGCAGAAATTTACGAAGCAGAGATATTCATGTTTCTGAATATCTTTTTGTTTTGGAAAAATAGGAGTTTATAATGAGCCAGCATGACAGTTTAAGAGAGCGAACGGAACAGCATAAGCCTAAAAACTCAAAATCGAAAATTGATGATAAAGAAGTTTATCAGGCTATGGAACTTGTTAAACAATATCTCAAAAGCAAAAAAGATTTTCAATCATATTTTGAAAATGATTGGGATTTGGAATTTTCTGCAGAAATCGAAATCAAATATATGATTGATTTTATAAAAAGGAAAAGAATACGTTCAGAATTTTGCTATGATTGTATCGACAGAAAAATCATTCCTGATGGGGGTGTATTATATCTTGTAAACAAAAAGAAAAATGAAAAATCACCTCTTGTAATCGCTGAAATTAAGCGGCAAGGAACAAATAAAGAACGTTTGCAAGAAGGAAAAGCGAAACAGGCTACAGGAAATGCAATCGAAAGGCTTGGCAAAAACCTTACGGGAATCAAGGCAATGATGAATTATGAAAAAATAACTCCATTCATTTGTTTTGGTTGGGGGTGTGATTTTGCTGTAGATTCTCCAGAAACCTTAACAGTTCGTTCAAAAATTATAGTAATGAACGAATTTTATAATCTAAATCAAATTTATGTTTTCAAAAGGGACGGAAACTCCGATGTAAATTATTTCTCACCTGTGTCAATGTTCTTCCGAGAAGAACGGTGGACAATTCCAGAAATGTTTGAGAAAATGAAAGAAATAGCAGAAGCATCAATAAGATACTATCTGTATTAAGAAATTATTTTTACGCAACGGTCAAGCCGTTGCTAAAAGATATATTCTTGTAGTAAGAAGGCATAACATGCTTTTCAAAGCCGACACAGGCTCAAGGCCTGTGCGGTTTAAAAGTCTAGTTATACGGACGGCTCACTGAGCCGCTTTTGAGGATGGTAAAATAGAAAAATGGAAAAACAATATACTTTCTTTGATTTAATAGTAGATGTTTTTAATGAAACAAAGAATCCGATGACGGCAGATGAAATTTGGGAAAAAGCCGTGGAATTTGGATTTGATAAAAAGTTAGGCTCTTTAGGAAAAACACCGTCTGCAACAGTTGGTGCAAGATTGTATGTTGATGCAAAAGATAACGGCGAGAAAAGTACTTTTGTTCAAGTTTCAAAAAGACCATCAAGATTTTTACTTAGAAGTCTAAATTTAAATTCAATTCAAATAGAAAATGAAATTGAAAAACAAGAATCTGCAGAAATAAAAAAATATCGTGAAAGCGATTTCAACGAAAGAGATTTACATCCGTTACTTGTGAAGTATGTAAAAGATAATCCACATTTTCATTGTTATGCAAAGACTATCTACCAAGAAAATTCTGTAAGAAAAGTAAAAGGTGCAAATGAATGGTTGCATCCAGATTTGGTGGGAGTTTATTTTCCATTTGGCGACTATTCAAAAGAAACAATGAAACTTCAAGTTTCCTTAAACATAAACTCAATAAAACTATTTTCTTTTGAGATGAAAAAACATCTTGATTATGGAAATTTACGTCAATGCTTTTTCCAAGCAGTTTCAAATTCAAGTTGGGCAAATGAAGGTTATTTAGTTTGTTTAAAATTAAACAATGAGCCCGACTTTAAAAATGAAATTCAGCGACTTTCAAATGCTTTTGGAATTGGAATAATTCAACTGAACGCAGAAAATATAAATGATTCTGAAATAGTATGTCCTGCTAGATACAATGAAACCATTGATTGGGATACACTTGATAGACTAGCAGAGGATTCGCCAGATTTTAAGAAATTTATATCTGATCTTACAGAAGATATTGCACTTGGAAAAGTAAAAAGTAAATATGATGAAGTAATTTCAGATGAAAAATTTGGAACATATTTAAAGAATAAAAAAATAGTTCAGTAAGGGATATTTTTTCACCGAGTCAAGCTCGGCGAAAAAATTAATTCAGGCTCATGAGCCTGTGAAAAATGTGAAGCGAAGCGGAATATTTTTCACAATAAACCACCTGCTATGCGGGTGGTGGACAATTGCTTATAGCAAAAAAAAGCTTTCCTCGAAGGTGTACAATAAGATTGTTCAAGTCTATTGCGTAACACCAAGGAGGAAAGCAGAATGCCAAATCAAAATAACTCATTGAGTCATACAAAATGGATGTGTAAGTACCACATAGTATTTACACCAAAATATAGAAGAAAGGCGATATACGGACAGTACCGAGACAGCATTGGACAGATAATACGCCAGTTGTGTAATTACAAAGGTGTAGAAATCATAGAAGGACACTTGATGCCCGACCATGTACACATACTAGTAAGTATACCACCAAAATACAGCGTGTCGCAATTTATGGGATATTTAAAAGGCAAGAGCAGCCTGATGATATTTGATAAACATGCGAACTTGAAATATAAGGTTGGAAACCGCCATTTCTGGGCAGAAGGATATTATGTAAGTACAGTTGGCTTGAATGAAGCTACAATTGCAAAATATATCCGGGAACAGGAAGCCCATGATATAGCGATGGACAAAGTAACTGAAAAGGAATACGAAGACCCTTTTAAGGGTAGTAAGTAGTACAAAAGGCCTTTTAAGGGCCTGCGGGTGACAAGCTGCAATAGGCTTGAACGTATGTGAAAGCGGGGGACTTGAGTCTCAGCTTGAGAACCTTGCCTTATAGGCTAAGTGCAAACCACCCGTTTGACGGGTGGTTATGATTAAACATATTTGGGAGAAAATATGAAAAAAATTATTAATTTGATTTTAATTTTTTGTGTAATAAACTTAATTTCTTGTGCTTCAAATCAAGTTCAGAATAGCGAAGAAGATTATTCAGAAGAATACGATTATTCAATTGAAAAAGATATTGAACAGCCACAAACTACGGATAATTTTCTTGGAGATTTTGATCCTATAGAAATGCCACCATTAATGTTTCTTACAAAATCGGGAAGCAAAGTTAATCCAAAAGAAGTCAAAAATGTTCATCTGATTCCAAGAACAAATAATGTTGAGTTACGCTTTAGAAATGGCGCAAATGATATTACAATTATTCTTGATTCAACTGAAAGAAATAAAATTTTTGAAGCTTGTGAAACATTCCTTCAACAATATGAGGACAAGACTATTCCACATCACAAAGTTAATAATAAAACTGCATATTTTAATTCAAAGTGTTCTTTATGGTATGGAGTAATAACTGGTGGAAATGGATGTACAAAAAATGACTATTATGTGAATTGTGAGTTTATTGATAAACGTCCTTATTTATTACTGAAATTCCAACCTACCCGATGTGATGATGAAAAATCATTTACACCAAAGGTATCCTTGTATATGTCGCCAACTCAAATTAAAACTTTTATGGAAGTTATGAAACAAGAAACTTTGAATGAATTACTTACTAATTTGAAAGAAAAAGCATACAAATATTAAACAAAAAAGACTTTCCCTAGAGTATTAAGGAAGTGTACCCCTAAAGTTGGACAAATAAGGTTAAATAAAAAGGACTGACTCCTTTACAATTTAGGAATCAGTCCTTAAAATCAGCCTAGTTAAAGTGTCCAATAATTGGGCTGCACTTCACAAAGGGTAACCTTTTAATAAAAAGTTTCAGTTTCTAATATTAAATTAGAAAGAAACTCCTGTTTCGAATCCGATTGCGAATACTTTGCTGT
>JAHAZJ010000002.1 GCA_018385315.1 Treponema sp.
CCGTGAAGGAGCGTTACTCATGGCAGTAGTAACAATGAAAAACCTGTTGGAATCTGGAGTTCACTTCGGACATCAGGTAAAACGCTGGGATCCACGTATGAAGAAGTACATCTTCGCAGAACGCAATGGTATCCACATTATCGATTTGCAGAAAACAATTGCTGCAATTAAAGACGGCTACGACGAAGTTCGCAGAGTTACAGCCGCAGGAAAATCAGTACTTTTCGTAGGTACAAAAAAACAGGCACAGCAGGCAGTTCAGAAAGAAGCAGAACGCTGTGGCATGTTCTATGTAAACAACCGCTGGTTAGGTGGTATGCTTACAAACTTCTCTACAATCAAAAAATCACTTCAGCGCCTCAAGAAAATCGAAAAGATGGAAATTGATGGCACATTCGAAAATCTTACAAAAAAAGAAGTATCTGCTTTACAGAAAGAAAAAGTAAAGCTTGAAAAGAACCTTGGTGGTATCAAAGAAATGAAAGAACTCCCAGGTTGTATTTTCATTATCGATACACACAAAGAACAGATTGCAGTTGCAGAAGCTCGCAGAATGGGTATTCCAATCATTGCTGTAGTTGATACAAACTGTAACCCAGAAGGAATTGACTATCCAATCCCTGGTAATGATGATGCAATTCGTGCTATCTCATTGTTCACATCTATTATTGCAAATGCTGTAATCGATTCAGACAATGAAGCTGGTCTTAAGATTCTTGAAAATCTTAACGATGACGAAGAAATTATTACAGATGCTGCTAATAAAGATGAAGACGAAGAAATCGTTGACTACTCTAACTATCAGCCAACTGAAAAGAAAGAAGAAGATACTGATTCTGATAAAGAAGACAGTCTCGTAGATGAAGATAAAATTTATAAGGACTAATTATGGCATTTACAGCTAACGATATTAAAAACCTTCGTGAAATGACTGGTGCAGGAATGATGGAATGTAAAAAAGCCCTCACAGAATGCAACGGAAACATTGACGAAGCTGCAAAATACCTTAAAGAAAAAGGTTTGGCTGCTGCTGCAAAACGTGCAGACAGAGCAACTGCTGAAGGAAGACTTTTCATGCGTCAGGATGGTAACAAAATTTACGTTGTTGAAATGACATGTGAAACTGACTTCGTAGCAAACAATGCTGACTTTATTGCTCTTGGTGAAAAAATGCTTGATGTTACAATCGCTAAGGGTTATACAAAAGTTGAAGATGAACACAACAAGATGCTGGAAGATCTTAAAGTTTCAATCCGCGAAAACATGAATGTTGCAAAGGTTGAAGTTATTGATGTTCCAGCTAACGGTGTTGCTTCATTCTACATCCACTCAGACAAAAAAACAGGGGCTGTTGTAGCAATCGACGGTTCTACTGCTGATGATGTTAAAACATTTGCCTATGACTGCTGTCTTCATATTGCAGCTTTCACTCCTGCATACACCTCAAAGAAAGATGTTCCAGAAAGCTACATTGCTGAACAGAAAGAAATCTTCAAAGCTCAGATGGATCAGGATGAAAAAATGGCTGGAAAACCAGACAATGTTAAGGAAGGAATCTTACAGGGTAAGGTTAACAAACACTTGGCAGAAATCTGTTTCGAAGACCAGATGTTCGTAAAAGATGACAAGAAAACTGTTGCTGCTAAATTGGCTGAAACAGGAAAAGCTGTTGGTGCAACTCTTACATTTGCAACTTCTAAACTTTTCGTTCTTGGAAAATAATTATTAAATATTCAGAATGTTGTTCTTTTTAGTTTATTCTTTAAAGAACAACATCTGTTTTTTAACTAGAAATTTATTTTTTTTTATACAGGAGACATATATGGCAGAATTAGAAGAAAAAATGGAGAAAACAGTTTCTGCATTGAAAGATCAGTTCAATGGAATTAGAACTGGACGTGCCAGTGCTTCAATTTTTGATAAAGTACGTGTTGACTATTACGGAACAAAATCACCATTAAATCAGGTTGCTACAATTGCTATTCCTGAAGCTCGTTCTGTTATCATCACTCCTTTTGATAAATCTCTTATTACAGAAATTGAAAAAGCAATTCAAGTTGCTGACTTAGGATTGAATCCTTCTAATGATGGAAAAGTAATTCGTATTTCAATTCCAGCACTTACAGCAGAACGTCGTAAGGAATTAGTAAAACAGGCTAAAACTGTTGCTGAAAATTGCCGTACTTCAATCAGAAATATCCGCCGGGATGGAAATGATGATTTGAAGAAACAACAGAAAGCTGGAGATATTACAGAAGACGAATTAAAAACTGAAACAGACAAACTCCAGAAATTAACTGATAAATATATTGACGAAATCAACAAACTTTATGATGCAAAAGAAAAGGACATTTTACAGAACTAATGCCAGTTGATTTAAATAAACTCCCTCTACATGTTGCTATCACAATGGATGGCAATGGTAGATGGGCAACACAAAAAAATTTACCAAGAACTTCAGGCCACAACCAGGGATTAACAACAGCAAAAAATATAGTAAAAGCTGCTGTAGACCTTGGCATTAAGCATTTAACTCTGTATGTATTTTCAACAGAAAATTGGAAACGTGCAGAACAGGAAGTTGGCTTTTTAATGAATTTAATTCATGTTCATCTTATTGGTGAGTTAGAATTTTACAAACAGAACCAAATAAAAATTAATCATATTGGTAATTTAGAAGCACTTCCTAAAAATATTCAAAAAGATATTATTGAAGCAAAAGAAAAAACAAAAGATTTTAATCGCATGACAGTTAATCTTGCCATAAATTATGGCGGTAGAGACGAAATTGTTCGTGGAATTAAAAAAATTATTAATTCTGGAAAAAATGAAGAAGAAATTGATGAAAAAACTGTTTCTTCTTTTTTAGATATGCCAGAAAGTCCTGATGTAGATTTATTAATAAGAACAGGTGGAGAAATGCGACTAAGTAATTATTTACTTTGGCATGTTCCCTACGCTGAACAAATTTATACAGATACTTTGTGGCCAGACTACACGAATGAAGAATTTTATAATAATATAGAAGTATATCAAACTAGAAATAGACGTTTTGGCGCTGAAAAAGCAAAAAAATAAGGATAATATTATGAGTAAAGTAATAAAACGATTATTAACATTCTTTATAGGAATTCCACTTGTACTTGCACTTGTTATGGTTGAATATAAAAATCATCTTGCAATGAATGCTGTAATTGTACTTTTTGCTATACTCGGTTCTTTAGAAGTACAAAACATGCTTTCTAAACAAAGCAAAATGTTTCCAAAATGGTTATTAACCACTTTTGTTGCCATAATTCCATTAATGGCTTACATTTTTACTTTAATTAATATAGACATGATTCTTACCATCTGGATATTAATTTTTGAAGTTATTATCTTGATGGGAATTGAAAGTTTAAGTCAGAAAACCTTTGAAGATTCAGCAAAAAAAATCAGTTTTGCGGCATTGACTTTGTTTTATACAGGATTTATGCCAACTCTAATTTCGTATATCACTTTTATCCCAACTAATTCATCATATTTTCTTGCCTTATTCTTCATAATTGTTTTTATGACAGATTCTTTTGCCTGGCTCTTTGGAGTTTTATTTGGTAAAGGTACAAGAGGCTTTGTTGCTGCAAGCCCTAATAAAAGTCTTGTAGGATTTATAGGCGGTGTAATAGGAACATTGATTGTTTCTGTTTTAATTAAAATGATTTTCCCACAAGTTTTTATTGGAGCTTACTGGAAAATTATTGTAATTTCCCTTCTTACATCATTTGGAGCCATAATTGGTGATTTAATTGAATCTGTTATTAAAAGATCATGTGACGTAAAAGATAGTGGAACCTTAATTCCAGGACGAGGTGGTGTTTTAGATTCAATTGACTCTATCATCATAGCAGGTCCAATTTTCTATCTATGTGTATATTATTTATATTTGGCATAATATGAAAAGAGTTTTAGTTTTAGGTGCAACAGGTTCAATTGGTACAAACGCCATAAATATTATTGAAAATATGAGTTCTGATTTTACTTTATGTGGAATTCAGGCTCATAGCAGTGAAGAAAAGTTAAATTCAATTTCAAATAAATATAATTGTCCTTCCCTTCTTTCATGTAAAGATAATTCAGAGAAAGCATTTCAAAAATTAATTGATTCTTCAAAACCTGATATAATTGTTAATGGTATTGCAGGTGCCGCAGGTTTATTACCATCAAAAATTGCATTGGATAATCATATTCCCCTGGCTCTTGCAAACAAAGAAACAATTGTTATGGCTGGTTCACTCATAAAAAAGCTTGCAAAAGACAATAATACACCAATTATTCCAGTGGATTCAGAACACTCTGCAATTTTTAATCTTGTAGAAAAAATTGGTAAGGAAAATATTGCAAAAATTGTTATTACAGCCAGTGGCGGTCCTTTTAGAGAATATACAAAAGAACAATTAGAAAAGGTGACTTTAGAACAGGCCTTAAAACATCCAACATGGAATATGGGACCAAAAATTACAATAGACTCCTCTACTCTTGCAAATAAAGGTTTGGAAGTTATTGAAGCAGCATATCTTTTTGATGTTTCTGCAGAACAGATTCAGGTAGTAGTTCATCCTCAAAGTTTAATACATTCTTTGGTAAGAACAAATGACGGAATGTTATATGCACAGATTTCAGATCCAGACATGAAACATCCAATTTATAATGCAATTACCTGGCCAAATAATGTACCAGCTTATTTAGAGCCATTTGAATTATTTGATCACACAATGACTTTTTTTAAGCCCCGCATTCAAGATTTTCCAATGCTTCAATATGCCTTCGATTGTGTAAAAATTGGAAACGGAGCAACAATTGCCTATAATGGGGCTAACGAAGTTGCAGTACATGCTTTCCTGAAAAAACAGATTTCGTATCTTTCTATCAGTAAAATTGTTTATGAAGTATTGCAAGCAGACTGGAATTTCTCTATTGATTCTTTTGAACAGGTATTTGAAACAGATAAAAGAGCAAGGGAAATTGCTAAAGAATCCTTAAAAAAAATGCAATAAACTGGAGTAATAATGAGTTGGGTTTATGGTATTCTATGTTTAATATTTTTAATTATATTTCATGAATTTGGTCATTTAATTGCGGCAAAAATCTGTGGTGTAAAAGTAGAATCTTTTTCCGTAGGCTTTGGACCAGTACTTTTGCACAAAACAATAAAAGGAACAGACTATAGACTTTCTTTAATTCCACTTGGTGGTTACTGTGGATTAAAAGGTGAAAAAGATTTTCAAAAAGCATTAGATGAAAAATTACCTGAAATCACTGGTGAAAAAGATTCACTTTATGGTGTACATCCTCTAAAAAGAGCTTTTATTGGTTTTAATGGCCCTTTTTTTAATATTATTTTAGCTGTAATAGGATTCTGGCTCATAAATCTAATTGGCTATAACTATCAGACCTATTCAAATCAAATTTTGATTCCTGATTCAACAACAGAAAATGTTTCAAATATTGCAAAAGAAGCTGGAATGCTTTCTGGCGATAAAATAATTTTCATAAATGATAAAGAAGTTAAAAATTTTGATGATATTCGAACAGAAATTGTTCAGCGTCCGGATGAAGATTTAATAATCAAAGTTGAAAGAATGGGTGAAATTGTTGAAATAAGACTACATTCCCAATTAGATAAAGAAACTGGCTCGGGAAAAATAGGGATTATGGCTGATACTTCTAAAGTAATTGAAGTTCATACACCAAAATACAATATTTTCACAGCTTTTGGAAAAGGTATAAAGGATACTGGCGCCATGATTGGTCTTACATATAAAAGCATAGGCATTTTATTTAAGGGCGTAAATCTTAAAAATACTGTAAGTGGACCTTTAAGAACTACAGATATGCTTGGTTCAACAATTCAAACAGGATTTAGTATTGATGCAAAAACAGGTTTTTTAAGTTTATTTGAATTTGTTGCATTAATAAGTGTATCCCTTGCAATAATGAATCTTTTGCCAATTCCAGTTTTAGATGGAGGATTAATTCTTATAGCAATAATTGAATGTATCTTTAGAAGAAAAGTTAAACCTTCTATTCAATATTATATTCAATTTATTGGATTGGGATTTATTCTTATTCTTTTTATAATTGGTTTGTATGGTGAT
>JAHAZJ010000014.1 GCA_018385315.1 Treponema sp.
GGATCTGGCACACGTTTATATCCAATTACAAAAGCTGTTTCAAAACAGATTTTACCACTTTATGATAAACCAATGATTTATTATCCATTAAGTGTTTTAATGCTGGCAGGAATTCGTGAAGTTTTAATTATTTCAACTCCTCGCGATATTAGTTGTTTTAAAGAACTTTTTGGTGATGGAGCATGGCTTGGAATGCATTTTGAATATGCTGTTCAGGATAAGCCACGTGGTCTTGCAGATGCTTTCATTGTTGGAAAAGACTTTATCGGTTCTGATGATGTTGCTCTTGTTCTTGGTGACAATATTTTCTATGGTCAGAGTTTTACTTCAACTCTTAAACGTGCAGCAAAAAAAGTTGCAGATGAAAAGAGGGCTGTAATTTTTGGTTACTATGTTGCAGATCCAACTGCTTATGGTGTAGTAGAATTTGATGATAAAGGTAATGCCCTTGGTATTGAAGAAAAACCTGCAAATCCAAAATCAAATTACGCAGTACCAGGACTTTATTTCTATGATAATTCTGTAGTTGATATAGCCGCTAATGTAAAACCTTCTGCCCGTGGTGAAATTGAAATTACTGCAGTAAACAATGAATATCTTGCCAGAAAGCAGCTTAAGGTTGAACTTCTTGGTCGTGGAATGGCTTGGCTTGATACTGGAACATATGACGGTCTTTTGGAAGCTTCTAACTTCATTGCCACAATCCAAAAACGCCAGGGACTTTATGTTTCCTGTATCGAAGAAATCAGTTACAGAAATGGCTGGATAACAAAAGATCAGTTACTTGAATTAGCAAAAGGATATAAAACCGACTACGGTAGATATTTGGAATTTGTTGCAAATAATTAAAAATTGAATTCCCGCGAGATCAGCGTAATCTGCGGGAGTAAAAAAAGTAGGAAATTATGTTTACATTTAATAAGTGCGAAATCGATGGTCTTTACGAAATTGAACCAAAGATTTTTGGTGATAATCGTGGATATTTTTTAGAGACATATAGTGAAAAGGATTTTTTTGAAGCTGGACTTACAATGAAATTTGTTCAGGATAATCAATCGAAATCTTCAAAATATGTACTTCGTGGGCTTCATTTTCAAAAACAGCATCCCCAGGGAAAACTTGTTCGTGCACTGGAAGGTAAAGTTTATGATGTTGCTGTTGATTTAAGAGAAGGTAGTCCAACCTTTGGAAAATATCACGGTGTAATCCTTGATAGCGAAAAACAGAATATGTTTTACATTCCAGAAGGTTTTGCTCACGGTTTTTGTGTTTTATCAGATAATGCAACTTTTGCTTATAAATGTACAGATTTCTATCATCCAGAAGATGAGGGCGGAGTAATGTGGAATGACCCAGCTTTTGGAATTGATTGGGAAAGTGTATGCCCTGGAATTATGGAAAATGTTAACCTTTCAGAAAAAGATAAATTCCACGAAGCGTTTTCTGCAGAAAAGAAATTTTTTGATTTAAAGGGAAATTGGATTGGAAACTAATATTTCCCGCAGATAGCGCGGATCACGGAGATTTACGTTTTCTGCGGGAATAATTTTTTCAATATTGCATTATTTCATATAAAAATTCGTATATTAAGATATGGATTTAAATGAATTATCATACAAAATAAGAGGTGCTGTTTATAAAGTTTATAATGTCCTTGGACCTGGATTATTAGAATCAGTTTATGAAGAAGCTCTGTTTTATCAGTTAATACTTGATGGCTTAGATGTTAAAAGACAATTACTTGTTCCAATTGTTTACAATGATTTTCAGTTGAATTCTAACTTAAGAATAGATTTATTAGTTGAAAATCAGGTTATAATTGAGTTAAAATCAGTAGATATTGTTCTTCCTGTTCATCATAAACAGTTGGTAACATACTTAAAACTTACAAATAAAAAATTAGGTTTATTAATTAATTTCAACTCAGAAGATATTAATAAATCAATATACAGAAAAGTAAATAAACTATAAATAAAATCTGCGCAAATCTGCGGTTATCTGTAAGATCTGCGGGAGATATAAAAGTGGAGAAAATATGTCACGAAAATTAAAAAACATCTTAATCACCGGCGGTGCTGGATTTATTGGTTGTAACTTTATTCACTATTTATTTGGACTTTCTAATAGTGGAACAGATCTTTTTGGTGATGCTAATTTTACTGGAAATGTAATCAATGTAGACTGCCTTACTTATGCCGGAAATCTTGAATCTTTGAAGGATGTGGAAGAAAAGTTTGGTGGAAAACGCTATTTCTTTGAAAAAGTTGATATTACAGATCGTGCTGAAATTGAACGTATTTTCAAACAGTACGATATTGATACTGTAATTCATTTTGCTGCTGAAAGTCATGTAGATCGTTCTATTCTTGGACCTGAAGCTTTTATGAAAACTAATGTTATGGGTACTTATACACTTCTTGATGTTGCCCGTAATTACTGGGGTGTATCTCTTGATAATCCTCGTGATGATGTTCTTTTCCATCATATTTCTACAGATGAAGTTTATGGTTCTCTTGGCGAAACAGGATATTTCCTTGAAACAACTCCTTACGATCCTCGCTCTCCATATTCATCCTCAAAGGCATCTAGCGATCACATTGTAATGGCTTACTATCATACTTATGGGCTTCCAATTACTTTATCCAACTGTACAAACAATTATGGTCCATTCCAATTCCCAGAAAAGCTTTTGCCATTGATGATTTCAAACATTAAAGATGGAAAAACTCTTCCAGTATACGGCAAAGGTGACAATATTCGGGATTGGATTTACGTAGAAGATCATAACCGGGGTGTTTGGGAAATTGTAAAAAAATCTCCTGCAGGTGAAAAATGGAATCTTGGTGGCGAAAACGAATGGCAGAACATCAAACTGTTGAATGAAGTAATTGATTTGACTTCAAAAGAACTTGGTAAATCAGCTGATGATGTTAGAAAAACAATTACATATGTAAAGGATCGTCCTGGTCATGATAAACGTTATGCCATCGATTGTACAAAAGCCAAAACAAAACTTGGCTGGGAACGCAAAATGACTTTCCAACAGGGACTCCTTGCAACAATCCGCTGGTATCTTAATCATTCTGAATGGATTGAAAACATTAAATCTGGTGCTTATAAAGATTGGATCAGCAAGAATTACAATGATAGATAATTAGGAATTTGGAAGGAGGAATTAGGAATTAAGAGTTTTCTTAGGATTTTTTAGATTTGATTTAGGTTATCTGTTTTGATTTGTTGTATTTTAATTATACAAGGGAGAAATTAATTATGAAATCTAAAAATGTATTCTTATTGATTGCTTTGATGCTGGTAACTTCAATCTTCTGTAGTTCATGTATTATTGTGCATGATTGGGATGATGATTATGTTCATACGGCTAAGTCAAATCTAAGCGATTATGAACATTGTTATGGAACTATTACAGAAACAGGTTTTAATTTTTCAGATACTGATACAAAATATAAATTTGATGATGTCAATAGACGTATTTACAAAGATGTAGAAAGAAAATATATGAGAAGAACAGAAGTTTATAATTATATGTATAATAAACTAAGTAATAAAAATAATATTGATGAATGCATGGACATGTTCTATTCGAATCGACATATTGTTATTGATATTAGAAACGGAAAAACCGTTTATTCAATTTCAAAATAGTATTTAATTTTTATATGATATCTGCACACCATCCCTCTTTCAGCTGGTGTGCTTTTTTTTTTGTAAATCTGCGCTATCAGCGCAATCTGCGGGCAACCTTATTTTCAAATAATAATCTCCCGCTGATAACGCCGATCTCGCTGATGAACGCAGATATGATTTTGGAGTTTAAATTTAATCTATTACACTTAATTCTTTTACACGTTCAGTAGTTATTTTTAATGCGGAAGCAACTTGTTCAATAGACATTGATTCAAGGAGATTTTTTACAGAATATGCAAGTCCCTGTTCAAGTCCCTGACTAATACCTTTTTCAATTCCTTGACTAATCCCTTGTTGAATTCCTTGTTTCAGTCCATTAGCGAAGGCTTCTTCTTGTTTTACTTGAATATCTAAATCATAATCATATTTAGCACACAACATATTTTCCACCTCCGTGATTTTTCGTTCCAGGTAATTGGGCAGGAATCCTTTCAGTTTAGCCTGGTGAATAACTTCTTTGCATGAATCAGGATCCTGCATATTTGCATTCTCATAAACATAGTTTATAAAATTTGAATACTCTCTTATCTTATCACACTTGCGTACAAATGGTAAGTCAGTATTTCCTATGTTATATATTTTTACTTTTAATTCCAATGTTGGATTATCCGTTGAATCTATGAAGGCATCAGAAAGTTTTAATTCTGAAATTGCAGGTAATTCTGATTTTCCGTTATAAAAAACGAAAAACTCAGGTGTTGGAATAGGGTAAGTACCAATAAGATATCTTGCCCGCCCTGGAACTATACTGGAATAAATTCTGGTTATATATTCAAGAAATCTCAAAGGCATATTGTTATTAATTGTACTTTGATGTTCCATCAGAACAACAAGGTGTCCATCAATTTCCATACCTAAATCATTTTTATAAGTTTTATATACTGTATCATCAATTATCCGCAATTTAAGTTCGCAGTTTTCTAAAGTGTAATGGGTGTCATGAATTGCATTGTATAGTTCAAGAAAATTCTGTTTTCCAACAACTTCATCTATTCCAAAATAATCAATAAAAAGTGATGATTTTATTTCTCGCGAGATGTTATCAGCCAATGTATTACTCCTAAAATATTTCTTAAAAGTAATATAGCTTTTATATTTAAAAAAACGCAGTTTCTCCCGCTGATAACGCAGATCTCGCTGATGAACGCAGATTTTTGTTAAGTGTTTTTTTTAATTAATATTTAACTGAAAATTGCAACCAAATCCCACATCCCATTCTGCGTAAATCTCCGTAATCAGCGTAATCTGCGGGTTCTTTACTTTTTAACTTCAAATCTCTTGCTTTTCATAAAGTATTTCAAAGATTTTTCCCAATTTGGAATTTTGATTTTTAATTCTTTTTGAATCTTTTCTTTACTTAATACTGAATAAGCTGGACGTTTTACTTTTGCACCAAATTCAGCTGTTGTGCATGGATTTACTGCGCAGTCTTTTGTTATGCGTTTATATTTTCTTCCGTATTTATATATTGCCTGAGCAAATTCAAACCATGTTGTCTGGCCTTCATTGGTAAAATGATATATTCCAAAGGCTGGTGTACTATTAGAGCCAAAAAATCCTTTTGCATTATTTGTTTTCTTGATGATTGTTATAATTGCATTTGCCAAATCAACGGTACAGGTAGGAGAACCAAACTGGTCATTTACAACTTTTACTTCATCTCTGTTGTTCATGGCCTTTGTCATTGTGTAAACAAAGTTTTTTCCTTCAAAGCCGTAAAGCCATGCTGTACGAAGGATGTAATATTGTACCATTTCTTTTTCAATGGCATCTTCACCGTCAGCTTTTGTTTTTCCATAAACACCTAATGGATTTTTTTCCATGTTTTCTGTGTATGGTTCATTTCCATCTCCACCAAAAACGTAGTCTGTGGAAATATGAATAAGTTTTGCACCAAGTTTTCTGGCTACTCTTGCAATATTTAGTGGACCTTCAGCATTTAATTTTGCAGCAAGTTCTGTATCTTCTTCTGCTTTATCAACATTTGTGTATGCTGAGCAGTTAATAATCCAGGAAATTGATTTCTCACTTTCCGGAAGTTTTGAATCAAGGCTATAAAATGATGTCATCACATTTTTCTGGTAGGCATCTAACGCATCAGGATTTGTAATATCAACTTCTTTATCTGTTCCTACAAAAGAAAGATTATTTTCCTTTAATTGTCTGGCAACTTCTCTCCCAAGCATTCCGTTGCAACCAATGAGCCAAATCATTTTTTATCCCCTCAATCTTATTTTATTTTAATTAAATTTTTTTGCTGCTTCCCGAACCAGGTTACTACAGCCTTTTCTCATAACAAGTGCTTTTCCATTTTTGATTACCACTGTAACATCATTTACGCCACAAAGTGCTACAGGAATATCTGAATATACAAAGCAATCGTGAGAATCTACAAAGATAGAATTATTATCTTTTTCTTTACAATGTTTTTCAAAAGAATCCCAGCTTCCTACATCATCCCAGTTAAAGCTGGCTAAAACGGCATATGCATTTTTCGTTTTTTCAGCCAAAGATTTATCTATTGCTATTGCTGGAACTGCATCATAAGCTGCAATCATAGCGTCCCAAGGTTTTATATAGCTGATTTCACCAATTTTTTCTGGAGAAGGTAATGATGATGATTTAAATGATTCAAAAGCTTCTGTAACTTCTGGTGTACATCTTCCAAGCTCCTCTTCAAAGAAATCACAATCAAAGGCAAACATTCCGCTATTCCAGCGACAGTTTCCTGCTGCAATATATGCTTCTGCAGTTTTCTGATCTGGTTTTTCTTTAAATTCATTAATTTTAAAAACAGAAGGATTATCTTCTTCCATATTGCCTGTAAGAATGTAACCGTAACCAACAGAAGGTTCATAGGGCTGAATACCAAATGTAACAATATGATTTTTACTTGCAGATTTAAATGCCCGTTCTGCATCATTTACAAAGGCAGAAACTGGACCAATAATGTGGTCACTTGTTAAAACAAGCATGGAATGTTTGTAAGAGGAATCTAATTTTTTAAGAAGCATTGAACATAGCAAAATTGGTGCTGTTGTATGCTTTGGAAATGGTTCACTAATAATGAGTAAATCATTTTTCAGCTTTTTTTTCTGTTCTTCTGTAACTTGATTAAATAGTGCTTCACACTGCTTGCTGATTTCATTTTCAAGACCAAGACGGGTTGCAATAACAATTTTTCCTCTTGGATTTAATGCTAAGCTTCTAAGGATTGAATGCTGTAAGAAAGATATTCCACCATCAAGAGCCATAAATTGTTTAGGAAAATCGGCTTTTGAAGCAGGCCATAATCTTTCACCAAAACCACCAGCTAAAATAACTACGTCTGTAAACATCATTCAATCCTTTTTAATTTTCATTATAATTTTGTAAATACGAAATTACAGAATGTTTTAATACGATTAATAAAACTTGTTCTGATTCTATCTGTTAAAAATGGCAGGTGAGGAGCATTTACACCGCCAATTCCATAAATAATCCATTTATCATCCTTGTGTACACAGTAAATATATACTTTAAGTTTTCCCTTTCCTACAACAGAAATGCCTTCATATTTTAGCTTATTTGTATTTTCTGCAGTATATAAAAGAAAATCTGGGCCATGTTCACATACAATATCTTCCTGAACTAAGCCAAAAGGCTCCATTTCTAAATCGGCTTTAATATATGTTTTGTTTCCATCATTATTTTGGCTTGCAATTTTTGCTGATGAATATAAATCAAAATAGCATTCATGTCTTTCTGACCAATATGGAATGCCAGCATAGTCTCCAATATTATTTAGTATTTCAGCCATTCTCTGTGGTAAATCTTCATTGCCTTTATAGTCTTTTACCTGAATGATTTCTGCCAGATATTTTGGATTATAATCTTTTACTTTTTTTACAATCTGTGCACAAATATCATCTGTAGATGGATTAAGACACATATTTTTTTGATAATCAATATTTTTGATTACAACTTCACCTTTTTCTAGTTTTGCTTTATCAGAAGCAGATAAATTTCCATTAAAACAACTGTCAAATGAAGCGGCAAAAAGTGATGTAGAAGCAACTGCTAATACTGTAAAAATTGATATGATTTTTGTATTTTTTTTCATTTTAAGTACCTCATTAATTATAGAGTAAATTGCTATCACTTGCAATTATATAAAAATAAAAAAGGAAAGGAGTGCAAGTTACAAGTTGAAATTTAAGATTTTTCTTATATAATTAACAGTATGATTTCACAAAAAATTAAAGCATTAGTAGAAAGTCCATCAAGTGGTGTAATCCGCAAGATGTTTGAAGAAGGTGCAATACTTAAAGCAAAATATGGCGAAGATAAAGTTTTTGATTTTAGTATTGGTAATCCTGATTTGGATCCTCCACAAGAAGTTGTTGAGGCAATTGCAAAGGTTGCTGCCAATGAAACTCATTTGTGTCATGGGTATATGCCAAATGCCGGGTATCCTGAAACTAGAAAAGCAATGGCAAGAAAAACTTCTTTGGAACAAGGAATGGAAATTCCTTTTGAAAATGTTGTAATGGAAGTTGGTGCCGCAGGTGCTCTTAATGCAACAATGAAGGCTCTTTTGAACGAGGGTGATGAAGTTATTGTTCCTTGTCCATATTTTACAGAATATGATCACTATATTCATAATCATGGTGGAGAAATTATTCGTGTAAAAACTAAGGAAGACTTTGGTCTTGATCCTGAAATTATTAAAGCTGCTCTTAATGAAAAAACTGCTGCTTTATTAATTAATTCACCAAACAATCCTACTGGACGCATTTATTCTGATGAAGAAATTCTTTCTGTAATTGATGTTTTGAATGAACATGGCAAAAAAACTGGCCGTTATCCATATATTATCTGTGATGAACCTTACAGAGCAATTGTATACGGAGGCAAAAAAGTTTCTGCTGTTTTCCCTAAATATGATAATGCTGTTGTTGTAACTTCATTTGCTAAAAATTTAAGTCTTCCAGGTGAACGTATTGGTTATGTTGCTGTAAATCCAAACTGTAAAGAAGCTAAGGATTTAGTTGCGGCAATCATCTTTACAACTCGTACATTAGGTTATGTAAATGCTCCTGCATTTTTCCAGAAAGTTATTGCTCAGAGCTGGGATGCTGAATGCGATTATTCATTATATGAAAAACGCCGTAACGAAATCTGTGAAGTTATGGATTATGCTGGTCTTAAATATTGTGTTCCAGAAGGTGCATTCTATTTATTTGTTAAAGCTCCAGATAAATATAATGATGATGATATGGCATTTGTAAATCATCTTAAAAGATATAATATTCTTTGTGCACCAGGTTCTGGCTTTGGTGGAAAAGGCTGGTTCCGCATTGCTTACTGCTGTAGTGAATCAACTATTTTAAACAGCAAAGAAGCCTTCAAAAAAGCTGTTGAAGAAGAATAAAACAATTATTACAAATTATGAATTATGAATTATTTTAGGAGGATATTATGAAAATTTTGATGGTTACTTCGGAAACTGTTCCTTTTGCAAAAACTGGCGGATTAGCTGATGCTGTAAGTGCATTGGCCATTAATCTTAGAAAGCAGGGCCATGATGTTAGAATTGTAATGCCTCGCTATTATAAAATTGATCGTTCGAAATTAAAAGCTCATGATAGTCCTTTAGCAGTTGCTGCGGGTCAAGTTGAAGCATGGGTAAAAGTGTACGAGGCACCACTTCCTGGAACTGATGTTCCTGTATATTTCCTGGATCATGAACAGTCTTATGGTCGTGATGGTATTTATGGTACTAAAACTGAAACAGATTTCCACGATAATCCTTATCGTTCTGCCTTGCTTTGTCACGGTGCATTCCAACTTTGTAGATTTTTAGGCTGGTATCCAGATATTATGCATGCTCACGATTGGTTTGCATGTCTTGTTCCAGCTCTTCTTAAACATGTTTGTAGAAATGGTTACTTTGCCCATACAGCATCAGTTTTAACTATTCATAACTTGGGATATCAGGGAGTTTATGGTGAAAATAATTTCCCAGCTCTTGGTTTAGACTGGCAGCTTTACTATGGTGCAGGTCTTGAGCATAATGGTGCAATTAATCTTTTACAGTCGGGTATTTCTTGTGCTGATATGATTACAACTGTTTCTCCAACATATGCTGGCGAAATGCAGTCTGCAGAAGGTGGATTTGGTTTAGACGGATTGCTTCGTGTTAGAACCGATGTAGTAAAAGGTGTATTAAATGGTTGTGATTTAGACACATGGAATCCATCAAAAGATAAATATCTTCCTGCAACATTTAGTGTAAAGAAAATGGCTGGTAAGGCAAAATGTAAAGAAGAATTGCAGAAAAGAATGGGACTTAAAGTAGATCCTAATGTGCCAGTAATTGGTATTGTAACACGCCTTGCAGATCAGAAAGGTATTGCAGAAGTTTTTGCTCCTGGTTATGGCAGTATTTATGGTATGTGTACTACAATGGATGTTCAGTTTGCTATTCTAGGCAGCGGTGAAAAATGGTGTGAGGACGAAATTAATATTTTACAGTCTAAATTGCCTAATCTTCGTGCATATATTGGTTATGATGAAAGCTTGAGCCACTTAATTGAAGCAGGATCTGATTTCTTCTTAATGCCAAGTAAATATGAACCATGTGGTTTGAATCAGATGTATTCTATGCTTTATGGTACATTGCCAATTGTTAGAAGAACTGGTGGTCTTGCAGATACTGTTGAACAGTACAATGAAGCTACTGGAGATGGTACAGGATTCTTATTTGATTCTCTTACTCCAAGTGCTGTTTATGATACTGTTGGATGGGCTGTTTATGCTTATTATAACAAAAAAGATCATATTGCAAAAATGCAGAAACGGGGAATGGAAAAAGATTTCAGTTGGACTCGTTCTGTAAACGGATATCTTAACATTTATTCTGAAGCCTTAATGAGAGGCTGTGGAATTAATACTGCAGACTGGAAATAGGAAATCACGCTCCCGCAGATTCCGCAGATCACGGAGATTTGAGCAGAATAAGGTGTGTTTTTTTATTGCAACTTTCACCTAAATAATATTTAAAAACATTAACCCAAAATCTGCGTTTATCAGTGCTTATCTGCGTAATCTGCGGGAAATTCATTTTTAATATGAATTTCCTGCGTTTTTTTATTTACTTCCAATATTTACCCAAGTGTTATCTTTTGATAAATAACAATCTGTAATTAACTTCTTCTTTTTATTGTCTGCCCAAGTTACTGAACCATTGCTATTCAAAATCAAAATATAATTACCATTCTGAACAACATTTGTTGGAATAGATGCAGAACGTTTAAAAAGTGTTTTCTTATTTTTCTTTACATCATATCTAAAGATTGTACTTTGACCAATATTTGTGAATAAGAAAGAATCTTTTACATAAGTAAATGCTTCTCCGTCTTCTTCATCAAACATTAAAATATTTTTACTTGTATCTGTTACAGGATTATAGTTGAAAACATAAGTATGTTTATCATTTTCATCAGAATTGAACATAATACCATAAATGGAAGCATTATCACCGCTCATTGTTAATGCATATGCAATGCTGCCGTCAAACTTTGTTGGTGCAGTTTCAAAAGTATTAAGATTTACTTTAAGAAGAGGTGTATATGGATAAGTAGAAGATGTTTTTGCAATATACAAATAACCGTTTCCTGCTATAACAGCATCTTGAATACCTGTTCCTGTGTAGATTTCTCTATATTTTTTTGTTTCAAAGTCGTAAAGGTTTACAATTCCTTTTGTTTCAATTTCAACAAGATAATCTTTTGTACCGTCACTGCAAAGTTTTATATTCTGAACATGATATCCTGGTGTAAATAATGTAGATTTCTTTTTTGTTTCAAGATCAATCATAATTACATTATTCATTGTATCATTTGTCCAAAGAATTACATTGTTTTTATAGAGAAGGAAGTTTTTCTGTTTTTGAGTATCAATTACTTTTTCAATTGTGCCAGTTTTATAATTTGTTTTGAAGATTTCATTTTCAGCTAAGAATAAGAATTCATTTTCATTTGTTCCAGCTTCTATATCTGAAACTTGTTTATATGTATTTTCTGAAAGTGGCAAAATTTCTTTTGTATCTTGTAAGTATTCAAGTGGAAAGTTATAAACAGTTCCATCTTGTGCTGCAAGAATAATATTATTATTCAATTTTTTTGCTGATGTAATTTGACTTGCATTTTTAGGAAGCTGAATTGTTTCTACAATAAATGAAGCTGCCATTACATTTGTATCAGATATTTCGTTTTTATAAAGAATATATTTTCCGTTGTTTTCTTTTTCTAAGTAATATAAAGCATCATCTTCATTTGTTGAAAGAATTAAAGGTGATTTTGATGAAAGACTTGAAATCAATTTTTTCTTATTTACATTAAAAATATAAATATTATTATCACGAACACCTGTAAAAAGGTTAGAACCATACATTGTTGTCTGACTTAATCCCTGATAAATTGAATATTTTGTTTTTAATTCACCAGTCTGAAGATTGAAAATAGAAAAGTTTCCAGAAGTAGAGTAGAAAGCAACTGTTTTTTCTGTATCACTTGTCCAAATATAATTAACGATATTTGTTGGTTCTTTTAATTTTGCTTCAACTGAATAATTTGAAGTTTTTAAGAATTCCGCACCTTCAATTGATGATGTTCCAACAATTAAATATGTTCCTTTAGCTGAATATGCCAGGGATGTAATTGTATCATTATATTTTTTCTGGAATTTTTTTGTGAGTTTTTTCCAATTCCAAACTGTAACAATGTTTATAGAAGCTCCATCTGTTTCGTATACTGCAACATCTGTACCATTAGGTGAACAGGCAATATTTTTTATCCAAAGATTGCTTACCTGATAATGTTCTCCATATCCATCAGCTTTCCAATTGATTAAAAAACCGTCTTCAGAAGCTGTAAAAAAGGTATTATCAGCAGATTTGTTAGTTGATTTTTCAATGGCTGTAATTAAACTTTGATGAGACTGCTTTGTTGTATGAATTTGTGAAAAACATACTGATGTAAATACAACAACTGATAAAAAAGATAATACTAATTTTTTCAATTTTTTCTCCTATTTGTAAATTTTATTTTCCTATAAAATATGATATATCACCATAC
>JAHAZJ010000018.1 GCA_018385315.1 Treponema sp.
CTTTCAATTTTTTCTTCTTTATTAGTATCACATTATTAGTATCACTATTTGTACATATTATTAAAATACATTATAATATTTGCAATTTATTTTTTTTGACATTAATTAAGAGGAACAAAATGAATAGAAGACTTATTACTGCTGCTTTACCTTATGTAAACAATATCCCACACTTAGGAAACATTATTCAGTCACTTTCTGGTGATGTATTTGCAAGATATTGTAGAAGTAAAGGTTATGATACACTTTATATTTGTGGTACAGATGAATATGGTACTGCTACAGAAACAAAAGCTTTAGAGGAAAAAACAGACCCTCGTTCCCTTTGTGACCATTACTACAAAGAACATACAAACATTTATAAATGGTTCAACATCAATTTCGATAAATTTGGTCGTACTTCTAACCAACAGTGTACAGAAATTACACAGGGACTTTTTAATGACCTTGATGCTGCTGGTTTAATTAAAGAACACGTAAATAAACAGCTTTTCTGTCCTCACTGTAATATGTTCCTTGCAGACCGCTATGTTGATGGAACTTGTCCAAAATGTGGTTCTACAAAAGCTCGCGGTGACCAGTGTGATGAATGTGGTTCCTTGCTTGATCCAATCGAATTGAAAGAGCCTAAATGTCATACTTGTGGTAGCACACCAGAAGTTCGTGAAACAAAACACCTTTATATAGATCTTCCTGCTCTTAGCGATAAATTAAATGCATGGGTAGAAAAAGCATCTGTAGAAGGCCGCTGGGCTGATAATGCCATTAATATGACAAAAGCATGGATTCGTGATGGACTTCAAGAAAGAGGAATTACCCGAGATCTTAAATGGGGGATTCCAGTACCAAAAGCAGGATATGAAGATAAAGTATTCTATGTCTGGTTCAATGCTCCAATCGGATATCTTTCTATTACAAAACAGCTGGCTGATGAATTAATAAAAGAAGGAAAACAGAGTTTTGACTGGAAATCCTGGTGGATTCCATCAGAATCTGAAGAAGCAAAAGGTAAGGGAAAAGTTGATTTGTTCCAGTTTATTGGTAAAGACAACATTCCTTTCCACACTGTAATTTTCCCTTGTACTTTGCTTGGCTCTCCTCATGAATGGACAAAACTTCATCATATGTCTTCAACAGAATACTTGAACTATGAAGACGGAAAATTCTCTAAATCTCGTGGTGTTGGTGTAATTGGTTCAGATGCAATTGAAACTGGAATTCCTGCAGACGCATGGCGTTTCTACATTTTTTATAATCGTCCAGAAAAACAGGACTATCAGTTTACCTGGAAAGATTTTATGGAAAAGCTTAACGGTGAATTGATTGGTAACCTTGGAAACCTTGTAAACCGTACATTGCTTTTTGTAAACAAATACTACGAAGGAAAAATTCCAGAGGCTCCTGTTGATGAAGAGCTTTGGGCACAGGTAAAGGAACTGGAAAAGAAAGCTACAGAATATTTAGAATGGGCTGAATTAAAAGATGCCTTCCGTACAATGTTCGAAATTTCTGATATATGTAACAAAAAATTCCAGGCAACAGAACCATGGAAAGCTCGTACAGAAAATCCTGCAGTGGCAGATAGTTTGATTCATAACCTTTGTTATGTAATCAAAGATTTGATGATTATGATGAATCCATACATGCCACAGTATACTCAGAAAATCATGTCCTATTTTGGTAAAACAATAGAAGAAAAGAAAGTGGGCATGGAAACAAAACCTGGTTACACTTGGGCTGATCTTGGAGTAACAGAAGGTCTTACAACTGTAGGTCCAACAGAAGTTTTCTTTAAGCCATTGGATCAGAAAACAATGCTGGCATTCCGTGAAAAATTCGGTGGTCAGCAGAAAGCAAAAAAAGAAGAAAAGAAAGCAGATAAAAAAGCTAAAAAAGCAGAACCTGTTGTATTGCCTGTTGAGCAGCAGGAAGCTTTCTTTAATTCTACAATTGAATTAACTGTTGCAAAGATTGTAGATGTTAAACCAAATCCAGAAGGGGAAAAACTCTTTATTGAAACACTGGATGACGGTTCTGGTACACCTCGTACAATTCAGTCTGGACTTAGAATGTATCTTAAAGAAGAAGATTTGCTTGGAAAACATGTTGTAATTGCTTCAAATCTGGCACCTAGAACCATGCGTGGTGTAGAAAGCCGTGGTATGCTTCTTGCAGGAGACTATAAAGATGCAGATGGAAAAGATTGTGTAGAAGTTCTTGATGTTTCTTGGGCTGCCCCTGGTACAAAAATTGTAATAGAAGGAGCTGATCCAAAAGCTGCAAAGAAAGCTGAAATTACAGGGGATGAATTCTTCTCTGTTCAGATTAAATCTGTTGATGGTGTAGTTCAGATTGCTGGAAAACCTCTTATGGCAGATGGAAAAGCTGTTAAAACTACAAAAGCTTTGAATTCAGATATTGGATAATAGAAGGTAAATATGAAATTACATCAGATTATTACAAGTTTACTTGAAACAGATTTATATAAGTTTTCAATGGGGCAGGCAATTTATCACAAATTTCCTTCGTATAAAACTAACTGGACATTTAAATGCCGTAATGCTGATGTAAAGTTTAATTCAGAAATGGTAGAAGAGATAAAGGAGCAGATTCATGCCTATTGTGCTCTTCGTTTTACAAATGAAGAACTTGAATATCTTTCTAAAATAGAATGGCTTCACGAAGATTACATTGAGCATCTTCAAATCTGGAAGCCAAGATTTAAAGATTTTACAATTGGAACTGATTCACCTTGCGGACTTTCAATTGAAGCAAAAGGAACCTGGCTTAATACATCCATGTACGAAATTCCTATTCTTGCAATTGTAAATGAAGTTTATTTTAGAATGTCTTACAATTACAATGAAATTTTTGAACAGTACAAACGTAAACTGGAAGAAAAGAAAAACTGGCTCATTAGTGGAAAATTCAATCTTGGAGCTTTTTCTGAATTTGGGTTAAGACGACGTCTTTCTGCAGAAGCCCAGGATTTAGCTGTGAAAACTCTTTGCGAAAATAATAAAAATTACAAAGAATCTAAATGTGTTGGTACTTCTAATGTTTATCTTGCAAAAAAATATAATGTTGTTCCTGTTGGAACTATGGCTCACGAGTTTATTATGTGTGTTGGTCAAGGAAATCCAATGTATAATCCTGCATATTCAAACAAGCTGGCAATGAAAGCCTGGACAGATGAATATGGAGTTTTAAACGGAACTTATCTTACAGATACAATTGGTGATGAAGCAACTCATCTTGATATGGAATATACATATTCCATTCTTTTTGGTGGTGTTCGTCATGACTCTGGGGATCCATACAAATGGGGTGAAGAATGGATTTCTCACTATCAGAAATATTATGACAAATATCATGATGAAAGAGTAAATCCTAAAAATAAAACACTGCTTTTTAGTGATAGTCTTGATTTTAAACGTGCTTCTGAATTGTATTCTTACTTTAAATCAAAAATTAAAGTAGCCTTTGGTATTGGCACTTACATTGCCAACGATACTGACGTTGAACCTTTAAATATTGTAATGAAAGTTACAGAATGTAATGACCGCCCTGTGGCAAAATTATCTAATGCCTATGGAAAAACAATGTGTAATGATGATGATTATATTGAATATTTACACAAAACTATTGAATGGAGAATTAATCACAACTAATTATGTTTGATATTAATATAAATAAAATTACAGAATCAAAAACACCAAATGAAGGAACTTTTTTACAGACTCCTTTTTGGTGTGAATTTAAAACATCTCATGGCTGGCAATATAATCGTTTTGATGTAAATGTTAAACTTTCTAAATCTTATATTGAATCTTTAAAAGCAGAAGGATGTGAAAAATCAACCTTTACAAATGAAGATTATAATAAATCTTTTGAACTAGCAGTTTTGAACCGTTCCTTCTTAAAAGGACTTTTTAGTATTGCCTATATTCCTCTTATGCCAGAGCTTCCTTTTGAATGTACATCTGAGGAGGTTATAAATGCAGCCATGGCTGATGATGGTGAAACAGTTGCTGTTGTAAATCAGGAATTTGTAACTCCAGAAACCCAGACCATTGAATTTGCCTTTCTTTTAAGTGAACTTTCAAAAGCATTAAAACCTCTTTTACCAAAAAATACTATGGTAATTCGCTTTGATCCTGAAGTTACATTTACAAATTTAGAAGACAGAGATTTATTTAATTATGGATTAAAAACTGTTGCCTGGGCAGATAAATTAAAGCTTAAAAAAAATAAGGTAGATATTCAGCCTCCTGACAGTACTCTTGTAAGTCTGGAAGGTACTGAAGATGAAATCCTTGCAAGAATGCACCAGAAATGGAGATATAATATCCGTTTAAGCGAAAGAAAGGGTGTAATAATCAAAAAATATAATGGAGATTCTGCTGAAATTTCTTCAAAAATTGATAAGTTTTATGAACTGACAAAAGAAACAAATGCCCGGGATGGAAATGCAAGTCATGCTAAATCATATTATAGGGATTTAATTCTTTCTTCTGCAAAACAACTAAAAGAAGGAAAAGATGTTCCTGAAGTAAATTTGTATATTGCAGAACATGAAGGTGATGAAATTGCTAGTATTGTTACATTGTTTAGCAAAACTGAAAGTGTTTATCTTTATGGTGCCAGCAGTAACAACAAGCGTAATTTAATGCCAAATCATCTTTTACAGTGGACAGCCATGAAAGATGCAAAAGCATATGGAAGTAAATATTACGATATGTATGGTATGCCTCCAGAAGGAAAAGATGAAAATCATCCTATGCACGGTCTATATATGTTTAAGGCTAACTTTGGAGGGAAAAACATTCACAGAACAGGAAGTTGGGACGTTCCATTAAATGCAGTTTATTATGGATATAGTTGGGCAGAAAAATTAAGAGCTTTCTGGCATAAAAAAGTAATCAAAAAAATTAAAGGAAGATAAAAACAATGACAAAAGAAATTCTTTCTGCAATTAACAAATGTTTAGATTTATATAGTTGTTTTATTGCCTGTTTCATTATTTTTTCCATTTATATAAATAATAAAAATAAAACTAAAATAGATAAACTTTTTGCTTTAACTTGTTTAGTTGATTTTCTTTTAGCCTTATTTGATTTCATTTCTATTCAATTCGAAAGTGATTTGCATCCTTCATATTATTATAT
>JAHAZJ010000024.1 GCA_018385315.1 Treponema sp.
ATTCAATTCTGTTAAAAGATAATCAATATTATCTTTTTCACAATTTTCTGTTGGAATAGAATTTGAATTTACAGTTTCATTCGTATCACTTAAAAAAGTCTCGTTATACAATTTTGTAAAATTATTAATAGTTTCTTGTGCAAGAACAATTTCACTTTCTGAGCCTGGAATTTTTCCATATGCCATAAATTCATTTTCAAACATTGCTAGAAAAACGAGATAATAGTAGGCTAAAACATTACCAGCTTTTTCTTCATTCTTTTCCTCATTAATTGCATCAATTACTGTTCCTAATTGGATTAAAAAATTAAATGTATTCGGATCAGCATCTAGTCTTATTTGCTCATTTATTGTTATCTTACTTTTTTCAAATTTCTCCGTTAAGAAATCTGAAGCCATATTTAAACTTTGTTTACTAAAATATGGAATAAAGAAATCTGCTAATTGGAATCCTTGTTCATAATTTTTTGAAATTCCTTCCATTCTTGAGCACATCAGCAAAATTTGCATATCAGCTTGTACAAGTTCAGATAATGGTACACTTAGTACAGGAATATTGTATCTGTCATAACATTTTTCCAATCTTTCATCAGTAGTTTTTTCATGTATTTTTTCTATAAGCATAGATGAATAAGTATCTATGTTTTTTAAATAACCAACAAATTTAGATTTTAAGTCCTTATCAACGAAACTTTCATCCATACTTCCTCCAAGCACCCCAGTGCGGGTGTCCACATAACTAGCGTTTTAAACCGTAAAATCGGTTTTGCCGTAGGCAAAATTGGCGCAAAAGTTGCGGTGGCGTAAAGCCACGAAAAGCAACTTTTGTGACAAAGTTTTTATCGGCTTTGAAAACCATGTTAGGCGATTATCTACCAAATTGTCTTTACATCATACAATGGAATTTTTGAGTCTTTTGTAATAATTGTAAAATCATTTTCTTTTGCCATAGCAATCAACAGTCTGTCAAATGGATCTCGATGAACATCAGGCAACGTTTTTATCAATTCCAATGAGGTTCCTGATACAGCAAGCTCCTCGAATTCTTCCTCCCTGCAGGCTTCGATAATTTCAGAAATTGACTGTTTATATTCAAGAAGTTTCCTAGTCTGCTTTATGGCAATTTCCCATAGTGAAACTTTACTGTAATAGCAATACTCATTTGTGATCAGTTCTTTTGCTGTTGAGGAAAGATTATTATCGTCATATAAATACCACAGCAGTGCATGTGTGTCTAAAAGATATTTCACATATACTCCTTAAAATCTTCTAAAGGCTCATCAAAATCTGGAGACATATAGAAATTCGGATCTTTTAAAATTCCAGGGTGACGATTTGGAAACTTTTTCTTGGAAAGCTCGTTTTGTTTTTTGTATAGAATTTTATATTCCAGCAATTCAAGGTAATTATAGACTTCAACCAGATATTCGTCTGGAATTTTTTTCAATTTTTCCTGTACTTCAGTCAAAGGCATATGTTCCTCCTTGCAACCAAGTTTTCCCCTCATTATATCATAGAATTTATTTTTTTTCGACTTGAAAGTGTGTTTTTATGGAATTACCCCAAGCCTCAGTCTATAAAAATAATACGGTATGTTTATTAATAAAATTACAATACTTATAATCTGGAGCTTTTTTATTTTTACTTTTGTGCCAATAATCATCAAAACTGTCGCTATGCATAATGGAACTGCCATCAAATTGTAGTGAAAATAGCCCTGTAAATCTCCTTTTAACAAGGAAATCAAAGCTCTTGTTACTCCACAAGTAGGGCATGGACAATTAAAAATCTCTCTAATAATGCAGGTCATAAGTTAATTTGAAAAAAATTAAAGGAAACTTTCGTGCTTGAACCGAAAGTTTCCTTATCTCGGATTACAGAATCTTCATCAATTCATTGTAGTTGTATTCTTTTACTTTCTTTGTAATGCCAATCAAATCGATGAGCCAAAGAATACCGCATAAGCCGGCTGTAAGAAGTTTCAAAATTCCCATACCTGTTTCCCCCATCATAAAACGGTCTACTCCAAGTTCTCCCAAGAAAATACTTACGAGAAGCATAGTTGTCGGGTCCTTAAATTCAATTGAGCTGATTGTAGCATATCGTGAGTCATCAGCCTGTGCCATTTTTTCACGAATAAGAACAGCCTTTTCTGAAGGCAGTTTCTTTCCATTTGCCACAAAAAACATGTCAATTTTGTTTGCGTCCATAAAAATCCTCCTGCGATTTTTACTTTTTTTGTCATTCAACGAATGACTTTAGAGAAAAATGTTGGAGGACTTTCTTATTAACAATAAGTGGGCCAGTGGCCCATCCGCCTAACAATGAGTTAAACCGCAAACCGGCTTGACCGGTTTGTCGGCTTTGAACTTCTTGTTAGGTTGCTTATACCTTTAACAATATTTTTTCTTGTTTTTTAGAAACAGCCATTTTAGGGTAGGTGATTATTTCTAATCCCATTCCAAGACTGTCGAGATAATCTATTAATGTTGAAATTTTAATATCCTTTCTTTTTTCAATTTTTGAAACTGATGA
>JAHAZJ010000027.1 GCA_018385315.1 Treponema sp.
AGACCCAAAATAACAATTCCTACAATTCCTACAATACCAATGATTGTTGCAGGAAGAGTCTTAAGACCACATTTGTTTGTAAGAATACCATATACTACGGCAAGTACGATAAAGAGAACAGAAATCAAAGCAGTTGTCTGATTTCCAGTAGGATTCTTTACAAAACCGAATGACATTCCAGCTTTTGCAATATCTTCTGCAGTAGAGAAGAATGTAGATGCTACTACGTTTACAAAAGAAGCAATTACAAGAATCAATACAAGCAAAGCAAAGATAATGAACAACTTCTTTGCTGTTTTACCCATCGAATCTTTAATGATTTCACCAACAGATTTACCATCGTGACGAATAGATGCGAACAATGAACCAAAATCCTGAAGACCACCGAAGAAAATACCTCCGATTACACACCACAAGAATACTGGAACCCATCCAAATACAGCAGCCTGAATAGGACCGTTAATTGGACCAGCCCCTGCAATAGATGAGAAGTGATGTCCCATCAATACAGCTGGTTTAGCTTCTACATAGTCAACACCGTCTGGCATTTTCTGTGCAGGAGTTTTGTTTGAAGGGTCAATGCCCCACTGTTTTGCCAACCATGAACCGTAGAAAACGTATCCGATGAAGAGCAAAGCGATTGCAGCAAGAATAATTAATAATGCTGTCATGTTTCCTCCAGGGAAATCAATGAAATAAAAACATCGATATTCCTTTTTTCAATAAAACGAGAAATTTTATTTTTCAGTTTTCAACGAAAACCTTCTAACTTTTTTATTTAAAGATTTTTCTTAATGAACGGCCCTGAAAATTCGAAGAGATATGTCCATTAGAAACATCCTTAATTACTACTCTTAAGTGAGAATATCCCCACAATGAAAACTTGTAAGACTTGTATTTTTTTACTTTTTTAATGGAACTGAAAACTTCATCTTCGATTTTGTTTGAAAAGAATACTACTGTAATATCAGAATTACGGTGTCCGTTATATGGTTTAACTCTACCAATCCCTGTTTCCCATGCTTTTTCAACACATGCTAATAGATTGTCTAAAGTAAGATTATTTGAGGCGTGAAAATAAACAAATTCATTTGAATCAATATCGGCAATGTGAGCAGCTTTTACCAAAACATATTTCTCTGTATGAGAAATAAATTCTGCTTCACAATAAAATGGTTCGGTTACGTCTTCTTTTTTTATTGTATAATAACGACTGTATGAAATAAGATGCTTTTCTAAATCTTCCTTTGCATCCATAAAAAAACCTCTGTTTTTCTTATAATAACAGAGGTTTTTTTATTATTCAATTCGAAAAGCCTTAAAATTTAAATATTTTTAATTATTTTTAGTATAATTAAATATACATTTGTAAACTAAAACAACATCTTTTTCACTAGAATTTTTATTTGCAGAATTCCATAAGGACTTCTTTATAAATTTTTAATCCTTTTTCAATTTCTTTATCACTGATGTTTAATGGTGGAAGGAATCTAACAACATCACTGCCAGCTGTTGTTGTACAAAGACCTTTTTCCAAACATCTTACTTCAATGTCAAAAGGTTTTACAGAAGGGCCAATCTGTGTTCCAATCATAAGACCTTTACCACGAACATCTTTTACAATAGGAAGATTCCAACTAGAAATAGCACCTCTAATGTAATCTCCAGCATGATTTACTCTGTCTAAGAAAGCAGGCTCACTTACAGTTTCTGCAACAACAAGACCTGCAGCACAAGCCAAAGGATTTCCTGCAAAAGTAGACTGATGGTCACCTGCAACAAAAACATCTGCTGCTTTTCCTCTGAACAAACAAGCTCCCATTGGTACACCACCGGCAATTCCTTTTGCCAAAGTTACAACTTCTGGTTTAAAACCTAATGCATCGCTGGCAAGGAAACTACCTGTTCTACCAATACCAGTCTGAACTTCGTCTGCCATTACAATTGCACCTGCTTTTCTTGCAGCGTCTGCCGCAGCCTGTGCCCATTTAGGCTCAATTAAGTTTACACCACCTTCACCCTGAATACATTCAATTAACAAAGCCGCAGTTGTATCGTCAAAGGCATCTTTTAAACAGTCAAAATCGTTTGCTTTAATTGTTTTAAAATGTAATGGATATGGGGCAAAACAGGCAGGATGAAATTTTTCCTGACCAGTTGCTGTTAATGTAGCCAAAGTTCTTCCATGAAAAGAATTTTCCAAAGTGATTACTGTTCTTCTTTTTTCGCCACCATTAAGATAACCATATTTTCTTGCAAGTTTGATTGCAGCTTCATTTGCTTCGGCACCTGAATTTCCAAAATATCCTTTTTCGAAGCCTGTTATTTTAAGCAATGCATCTGCAAATGCCAAACCAACATCGCTAAAGTAGTAATTTGAAATATGAATTTGTTTTTTTGCCTGAGCAGAAATTGCTTTTACTAATGGTTTATAATTATGTCCTAAACAATTTACACCAATACCAGAAATAAAATCTATGTATTCTTTTCCATTTACGTCCCACATTGTGGAACCCTTGCTTTTTGCAAATGTTATATCAAAACTTCCATAGTTATTTAAAATCTTTCTTTCCATATTTTACCTTTATTCACTTATTTCCATCCATTTTTCAGTTGCATGTTCTATTTTTTCGGCAATTTCTTCTATTTCATGTTGTACAGCTTTTGCCTTTTCACCATTTGAATAAACAGATGGATCTGCCATTTTATTTTCAAGTTCTTTTTTCTTATCTTCCAGTTCTTGAATCTCCTTTTCAAGCCGGGAAATTTCTTTTTCTTTTTTCCGCCGTTCTGCTTCCTGCCTTTTCTGTTCTTCCCAAGACAATTTTGTATCTGAAACTGAGTCGGGGCGTTGCGGGGTTCTATTTGAAGAACCGATTACCCCGCTAGAAGGGGTGGCGGAAGACGCTTTTGCGGCTGAAGCCAGGGGAAGGCTTTCCCCATTATCCAGTTTTTCCAGCTGTTCCATATAGAACTGGTATCCACCAGGGTAATACCGGCTGATTCCTGGTTCCAAATGAAGAACTTGAGTTGCAAGCTGTTCAATAAAACCACGGTCATGGCTTACAAAAATTACTGTTCCACCAAAATCTTTAAGAGCCTGCAAAAGTACATCTTTTGAATGAATATCAAGATGGTTTGTAGGTTCATCAAGAATAAGAAGATTTACGGGACTGAGCAAAAGCAATAGAAGTGCAATTCTGCTTTTTTCTCCACCAGAAAGTACATCTAATGATTTATAAACATCGTCGCCCCGGAACAAAAATGCACCAAGCATGTCTCGAAGCTTTGGAATAAGCTCCAAAGGTGCGCGAGCTTCCAGGTATTCAAGTATAGTTTCCTTGCCTTTTATTGTTTCTGCATTATCCTGGCTAAAGTAACCGATTTTAATGCCTGCTCCAGGAATTATTTCTCCAGTGAAATCTTTATCCTGCTCTGCAATAATTCTGAGCAAAGTTGATTTACCAGCACCATTTCTACCTGAAACAACTACTCTCTGACCATTTTCTACTGTAAGTTCCAGATTATCTAAAACTTTGCGTTTGCCATCATAGCTTTTACAAATATTTTTCAGGCGCAATACAAGACGTCCTGCATGTGGAGCTGGAGGAAAAGTAAAATGGATTTTTTTAAGGCTTTCTGGAATTTCTATGCGAACCATTTTATCCAGTTTTTTTTGATATTCTTGAGCCTGTGCTGCTTTTGTAGCCTTATAACCAAACCGATTAATAAAATCTTCTAATTTATTGATTTCCTGTTGCTGCTGTTCGTATTCTGCAATAAGTGTTTTTAACTCCACTTCCCTCACTTTTTCATAATGAGAAAAGTTACCGGCGTATCTTTTTAACTCCCCGTTAAATAATTCATACACTTCGTTAATTGTGACATCAAGAAAATAGCGGTCATGACTTACTAAAAGGAATCCACCATTATAATTCTGTAAAAAAGATTCCAGCCAGTTTCTAGCTTCAATATCAAGATAGTTTGTTGGTTCGTCCAAAAGAAGAATATCGGGATTTTGCATGAGCGCTTTTGCAAGAGCGATTCTCATTTGCCATCCACCGCTGAATTCTTCTGTATTTTTTTCAAAATCCTGGCGACTAAAACCAAGACCTAATAAAACAGATTCTGCAGCAGCTTCTCTTCTATGCCAGCCACTATCTTCCAGCTTCTGAATTAATTCTGATTGTTTAATAACAAGAACATCTGTGTTAGATGGATTAGATTCCAGCTGAGAACCAATCTCATCTATTTCTTTTTGAATTTCATAGCCAAACTCAAATGCTTTATCAGCTTCTTCCTTTAATGTACAACCATGATGTGTAAGCCCACTTTGTGGAAGATAAACTATGCGGCTGTCTTTTTGAACAGCTCTGTTTCCACTATCTGGTGCAACAATTCCTGCCAGCACTTTTATAAGAGTTGATTTTCCAGCACCATTGGCTCCCGTAAGTGCAACCTTGGAGCCTGTCTGGAGATTAATTGTTACATTCTTTAGAATATCTCTATCGCCAAAAGCTAATGAGACTTGTGAAAATTGAACAAATGCCATTTATATAAAATTATTTATTTGCCTTAAAGTAAATAACAAGTGAAGATGAACTTCTTTCAAGAATCATACCTTCTTCAAATTTTGCATTAGTTGCATTCTCAAGACGTAAACCATCAGATTCAGTCTTGTACAAGAAGTTTACTTCGCTTGCTCCATCAAATTTAAATGTTAAAACACCGTCATACTGGGACTTTAATTTTTCTCCAATTCCATATTTCAAAAGTACTGAACCACCAGCTTTTGCAGATGAAGGAATTACATTTGGAACTAATAATTCATAATTAGTCCAGTTAAAATTACCATTTAAAGTCAAATTAAGATTTCCATAACTTGAACTTACATAATTTGGACCGCGTGAAACAATCTTAGAATATAAATCAGATCGTCTTCGCTTTTCTTCCTTAATGATATCAGTCAAATCTTCTTCTGTTGCTATTAAAGAAAAATCCTGGGGTTTACCAGAAGAACCTGTATAGCGAACAACAATAAAATCATCTTTACGGTAAGTAATTGTAATTGGAATGTCTGTAAGCTCGTACTGATTTCTTCCAACCTTTTCATAACCAGAATAATCCCAGCTTTTCTTAACTGCTTTAAGTTTTGCTTCTTTATTTTCTGGCATATTCAAAGATACGGTACCTTTTTCACTATCGATTGTAAAATTGAATTCTGCTTTAACAATTGTTGTATCAATATTCTTTTCTGCAATCATTGCCTGGAATTTTTCTGGATACCAAGGTTTATCAAAAATGCCTTCAAATGTGGAATCACCAAGGTTTTCTTCTGTTAAAACTTCAGAAGCACCAGATTGAACACCAGCTGCATCCATATCAAACAAAATTAAATTGTGAGAGAAACACCATCCTTCAGTTCCATTCTTTGTAAGTACTTTTAGCCAGTCACCTTCCAAAGCCTCTTTTCCTGCCATTACAGTATCACCCTCGCCTTTTGCAAGAATTTTAATTGTTTCACCTTTACGTAAACGGTAAACCTGTTTTGAAAGATTAGCTGGTTCTGCACGACATGGAAGACCATCCAATTTTACACTTGCATATTTACCAACATATTCCTTATACTGTTCAGCTTTTTTAATTGCTTTTGATTTTGATTCTGGCTGAGTAAGCTGCCATAATGGAACTTCCAGTTTTTCTCCATTTGGTGCGCCAATAATATATACATGACTGATATTCGAAAGAGCATAAACTGGTACAACTTCACAATCCTGAATCTGATATTCTGGAATATTCCAAAGTACTACACTATATCCTTCCATTCTTCTGCAAGAAAAAAACAGAGAACTAACCAATGTTAATGAAAAAAGGATAACGATTTTACTAAACAACTTCTTCATACAAACACTCCAAATATATTAAGAAAATATACCAAATATATAGAAAAAAGTCATTGGGTTTATGTCTACTTCCTATTTTTATCTACCTATTGTATAATTGTAACTATGAAAAAGGTATTGATTATAGATAGCCATCAGCTTTTCAGAGATTTTTTAAAAAATAAACTTTCTCTAGATCAGATAGAAGTTACCCTTTCTCAGCAAAATAGAGATGGATACACAAAAATGATTTCTACTCTCCCAAATCTTGTAATTATGGATATGGGTGAAGATAACAAAAATGAAATGGATTTGCTTGAAAAGAAAGCATCCGACATCAACACAGTAAATATTCCTGTTATTATTATGGGACCGGTAGCTGAAAGAGCGAATATTGCATCTTTAGCAAAATATGGTGTTATAAAATACTTTGCTAAACCTATTCAGTTTGATGTTTTCTTTGATGCCATTGGTAAAGTATTAAAAATTCCTTTATCTATGGATTTGACACCAAGTGTTCTTGATATCCATCACAACGGAAATATTATTTTTATTGAATTTGCCCAGGGACTTAATCAGGAAAAGCTTTCTCTTTTACAATACAAACTTACAGACATGATTGAGCATGAAGGTATTGAATCTCCAAAAGTTATTATCATGTTTACCGGCTTAGATTTAAGTTTTGTAGATGGATGTAATATTGAATTCTTAATTGAAAATATTCTTGCATGTCCAAAAATTCATACAAAAAATGTTAAGATTCTTTCTACTAATAAATTCATTGCAGATTTAATAGAAGGTCATAAAGCTTATGCAGGTATTGAAGTTTCTGATAACTTACCTCGCATTCTCAATTCCCTTGTGGACACTTCAATAACATCCAGCGTTTCAGACCTGATTACAGACCGGATTATTACTTCAAGTGCTGTTTCTGATGAAGAAATCAGTTCTATTAATAATAATTTCTTTTCTGATAAAAGTTCCGATGCCATTGATAGTACAAATTCTGGTACGGTACTTCATGTTGCAATTATTGACAGCGATACACAATCCCTTTTACTTACAAGAACTGTTTTTGAAACTGTAGGCTCAAAATGTTCTCAATATATAAGAGGGGAAGATTTCTTAGCTGACTATGAACCTGGAAAATTTGACCTTGTTATTCTTGATATTCAATTAAGCGATAATCGAGGTTTGGAAATTCTTCAGACCTTTCAGCACCAGCATGATGCTCCTCCAGTTGTTATTTATTCACAAAGCTTACAAAAAGATTTGGTTGTAAAAGTCTTAAGTGCAGGTGCAAGAAGCTATATTATTAAACCTCAAAAACCAAATGTTCTTTTGCAAAAATGCCTTTCTCTTTTGCGAGGCAACTAAAAATGACTCAAAAAATTAATCTGCATACCCACTCTGTTTTTTGTGATGGTAAAAACACTTTCGAAGAATTAATTCAAAGTGCTATAAATAAGGGGTTTACTACTTTAGGTTTTTCATCTCATAGTTTGTATCCTGGTGCAAGAAGCTGGCATATGCCTCCTGAAAAATTTTCTGAATATGCAAAAACTATTATTCAGTTAAAAGAAAAATATTCTGACAAAATTAATCTTCAACTTGGTTATGAGGTAGATTTTTTTCAAGCTTCTAAACCAGATATTGAATTTTATAAGACAAAGCATAATGCAGATTACATTATTGGAGCCGTTCATTACGTAGAAACTGACAACGGATTTTATTCTGTTGATAATTCCACAGACATTGTAAGAAATAATCTTTTACGATTGTATCCATCATCAATTTTAAAAACTAAGAGTCCTGATGAATCAGAAAAGCTTCTTCCTTTTGTTGATGGTAAAGCGGCTGTCTGTGAATATTTTGCTACTGAACGAAAAATGCTTCAAACCTGTAGTTTTCATATTCTTGCTCATCCAGATCTTATTCGAAAAAGAAACAATGAGTTAGGCTTTTTTGTTGAAAATGAAGACTGGTATATGGAAGAAATAAAAGCAACTGTAAAAGAAATTGTTAAAAACGGAGCTATTGTGGAGATGAATACAGGTGCTATTGCAAGGGGAGTTATGGATGATTTTTATCCATCACAACTTTTCCTGCAAATGCTTTACGAAAACAATGTTCCTGTTTGTATCAATTCTGACTGCCACAATGCTGATTTTTTGGATTGTGCCTTTGATAGAGGGATGGAGCAGGCTAAAAAGATTGGATTCAAGGAATTATCATATCCTGTAGATGGAAAGATTATTCACATCCCTCTATAACCCACATTCCCCCTTTTTACAAACAAGATAAACTAACGATTTCTTCTTTCTTCTTCCTCTGTACAACGCACACACATTAGCGCCCATGGAATAGCTTCCAATCTTTCACAAGGAATATCATTACCACATTTTACACAGTAACCGTATTTTCCCTGGCGAATTCTGTCTAAAGCACTTTCAATCAACTGTAAGTTTCTTGCATCCTGAGAACCAAGAGCATTTAATAAAGTTCTGTCAATTGCATCAGAAGCTACATCAGCCTCATCTCCAGATTCAACAGTTTTTATTAAACTCTTCATATCATCACTTTGTTCAGCTAAAGACTCAAGAATTGTCTTTTTCTGATCAGTAAGTTCTTTTTTCATCTTTTCAACAAAATCATTTTCCATATTAATAAATCTCCCTAACTATCAAAAAAAATGACTTAAGCATCTATGTTGTCAAGTTTAATAGTTTTGTATATACTAATATAAATGCAAAATCTCAAAAAGACAAACATTTTTTGCAATAATTTTTTATTATTTTTAAAGGACAAATATGGCAAAAGAAGAAGCTATTGAAGTTGAAGGTATTGTAAAAGAAGCCCTTCCTAACACAACATTCCGTGTTGAATTGCAGAATGGTCACATCATTATGGCACACCTTTCTGGCAAAATGAGAAAACATTACATCAGAATCGTTCCTGGTGACAGTGTAAAAGTTGCACTTTCTCCATACGATTTAAACAAAGGACGTATTATTTTCCGTCAAAAATAGTTTTAAACTAAATTACACAAAAGGATTTTATTATGAAACACATTGTCCGTTGGGCACAGAAAATCAATTCCTCTACGCTGGCTTACCTTTATTGTAGCTATGATTTTCTCTCTATGTCTGCGGAAGTTTCACGCTAGTGTGTGATTTTGTATTGCTAAATTAAAATAGTAATTACAGACCTTCCAAAAGGAAGGTCTTTTTTTTTGTATATATTATCAGGAGGTATATAAATTGACTTTATACGAAGATTTAAAATGGAGGGGTCTTATTAAAGATGTTGCTGGCGAAGAGTCAGAATTACAGAAGGTTCTTGATGGACCAGCTTTCTCTTTCTACTGGGGAACAGATCCAACAGCAGATTCCCTTCACATTGGACACTATTCTTCACTTTGTATGGCAAAACGTCTTGCAAATGCAGGCCATCATCCAATCTTGCTTTGTGGTGGTGCTACAGGACGTATTGGTGACCCTCGCCCTACAGCTGAACGGGAAATTATCAGCGAAGAAACAGTAAACAAAAATATTAACGGTATTCGTGAACAGGTACAGACAATTGTTCCACAGGCAGAACTTGTTGATAACTATGAATGGACAAAAGATTACACTTTCTTAAACTTCCTTCGGGACATTGGTAAATACATCAACGTAAACTATATGCTGGACAAAGATATTATTCGCCGTCGTTTGGAAACAGGTATTACTTTTGCTGAATTCTCATATATGCTTTTACAAGGCTACGACTTCCTTCACCTTTTCCAGGAAAAGAAAGTTATTATGCAGGTTGCAGGTTCAGACCAGTGGGGTAATATTACAACTGGTGTAGACTTAATCCGCAAAGTTGTAAACGGTTCTGCTTATGCTTTTACAATGCCTTTGATTTTGGATGCAACTGGTAAAAAATTTGGTAAATCAGAAGGAAACGCCTTGTGGCTTAACAAAGAAAAAACAGCTCCATATGCAATTTACCAGTATCTTATTAATGCAGATGATTCAAAAGTTCTTGAATATCTTAAAGTATTTACATTCTTGTCTAAAGAAGAAATTGAAAAGGTTTACGAAGAACATCTTGCTGCACCAGAAAAACGTATTGCACAAAAAACTTTAGCCTGGCAGATTGTAAAAGATCTCCATGGCGAAGCAGAAGCAAACAATGCAGTTTCTGTAAGTGAAAAACTTTTTGCAGGGGATTTTAAAAGCCTTTCTGTAAACGATATTATGACGGGAATGAAAGGTGTTCCTACTTTCAAATTTACAGAAGAACTTCCTTTAGTAGATGTTCTTGTAAATAACAAAATTGCTTCTTCAAAACGGGAAGCTCGTGAATTCATTAAAGGCAATGCTATTTCAATTAATGGCGAAGTTATTAATGATGAAACAAAAATTATTACAAAGGATATGGCTCTGGAAGGAAAAATCTTAATCTTCCGCCGCGGAAAGAAAAAGTATTATATTGGTGAAGTTTAATAAAAAAATGCACCCCCCAAAATTGAACTTTATTTGTCCAATTTTAGGGGTGCACTTCACACATCACTTTTGGGACAGCTCCTTTTTTTTATGCCTTTTTCTTAAACAAACCTCTTAATCCTGTTATAACCCCTCTCACTCCATTTAAAAACAAAATTACACAAAGTACAGGTCCAAGTGGGAAAAAAATAAAAAGTGAAAATCTGAAAAATGAAAATGCTAAAAATGTCTGTAAACCTTTTAAAACAACCATAGAAATATATTCAGATTTTGAATAATTTTCTGGCTTCTGTTCACGGTAATAATAATGTCTGGCATTGTGTTTCTGATATTGCTGTGACTCCCCATTAGACTGAGCTTGTTGTGCTCCAGTAAACCACTGCCAGAATGTATCCTCATCTGTAAAAGGATTTCCTCCATATGAATATGAAGAATTCCTGTAAGTATTATAATTATACCCTGTATTCTGATATGATTCAGTCTGCCCAGTTAAATCATAATTGCGACGTTTAGTTTCATCACCAAGCACATCATAAGCCGCAGAAATTTCCTTAAACTTCTCTTCTGCAACAGTATCACCAGGATTTCTATCTGGGTGATATTTAAATGCTAAAGAACGGTATGCTTTCTTAATTTCATCCGCTGTAGCAGTTTTTTCAATACCTAAAATTTCATAATAATTCTTCATACACATTTAAAAATACAAATTTATAATTCATGTTACAAGTAAAATAATCAAATAATAAAAAATTATTAGTATTTTAAAATAACCCATGTTGCACCAGTTCCACCCTCGCTCTTTAACTTAGGGTGCCCAGATGTTCCACACCTTTTATCATTTTCAATAAATTTTCTAACCAATTCTCCAAGAACAGGATCGGTACCTGTTGTATGAATTCCTTTGCCATGAACAATAATAACCTTTCTTATTCCTTTTTTCACACAATCAGTAATAAAATAATTAAGATGTTCTTTTGCCTCTTCCTGACGCATTCCATGTAAATCAAGCCGAGCTTCCGGTTTCATGTTTATTAAATACTGGCGGTTCGCCATTTTAGAAGTTTCCTGATGCTCTTCTGCAATTTTATCCTTATCAACAGTACCATATAAACGAAGCCATTGTTCCATTGGATTGATATGACGTTCATTTTGTTCTTTTATTTGCTTTTCGAAAGCCTTTTCACTTTTTATTGCTCTAGCAAGTTCTTTTTCTTCTAATGATGGAGCGTTGGCTTTTTTATGAGAAACCTGGGATTGTGGAGAAGGCTTTTTTCCATTAGATTTTTCCTGCCTTTTTATTTTCTCCCATTGATTAAGAATATCATTCATGTCCATAATCTGCTCCTATTTAATTTGGATAATGTCTTCTTTCTTGCACCAACCACCAGATTCACCTAATAGAACATAAATCCATTCTCCAGAAAATTCTTTTATCTCAATATAACTTCCAGGTTTTAGTTCAGTTTTTGCTTCCGACAAAGAATCTGGAATTGAAAAAAGCTGACCACCACAACTAACACCATGTTGTTTTTTCGACTCTAAAATTGAAACAGATAACCCGATAACAGCAAAAATAAATAATGCTGTTGTAATAATATTTATAAAAAGTCGTTTTTTTCTTAAAAAGAAAATAAATATGCCTAAACTAAGAACTACAAACAATATAGAAAAATAAATCCATGAAACGCTGAATTCGGAAGAATCTGCAGGTAATCCCAAACTCAGTTCCTTCTCTATACGCTTACTTTTTTTCAAACCAAAAAATGAGTATCTTTCATTTATTCTTAACTCTGCCAGCTCCTGACAATCTTCCAGAGTAACAATAATCTCTTCTTCTGGAATATGTTCAACTTCATTTACTTCAAAAGCCTGATTAAATAATTCTACAGTTCTTACTGTGTTTTCTACCGCTTTTTCACCAACTTGAATCTGAATAGCAGGAACTTTTATTTCTCCCTTATAACCATTATTACTTGTAAGAGTCATTGAAAATACTGGAAATGTTGCCGGGCCTTCCATAAGAGGAATCCATTCAAAAGAAGACACAGGCACAATTTCATCCAGTTTGGACTTATCTTTATATTTTGTTTCAAGAATTTCGTATTCTTTTGTTTGTGTAAAAATGGAATCCTTTGGTAAATTCCAATTAAAACTAATTAATTGAACCCCATACTGAAAAAGAACATCAAAAGTAACTTTTTCTCCCACTTTAAATTCCATTAATGAAATATCAGCAAACCCATTTTCCGAAGTAGCAACCTTTCCATCAGAAAATTCAATAATCATTATTGGATCCTGATCCTTGGGATTTGTTTTTACTGAAATAGGAGCAAAGGCTATAGTTCTTTTAAAACCCTGCACCCGTACTGTTAATGGTTGCAAATTATATGAACCTTTTTTTGAAAATGAATACCAGACTTCAATTTTTGTTCCGCCATTTTCACTATCCAGTTCAGTGCGCTTCAGAGTCTTAAAACTTACATTATCCATATCATCTGGACTGGAAATATCAATTTCACCAGGTCTTACATATGGAACTTCTACTTCAAAACGAATATCGGTATTTGTAAAAAAGTCAGAAGTATCATTATTTGATTGTACAGGTACAAAGCGCAATTTTGCAAAATCACTATTAGTTAAAATCTTTGCATAAAGTGGATTTAGAAAATTTACAAAAACAATTGCGGCTAATAATCTCCTGCTAAATTTTGATCCTGATTTGGTTCGCTGCTTTTCCATTGCTTTTGATCATTCTCCTTAATTCTTTGAAATACTGACTTCTCCATATCCTGTGATGAAGATTGCTCTTCCTGAGCAGGAATAACATCACTTTGTTTATTATTTACTTCAACGTCCGCTTGTTGTATTGATAATTCCAAATTAATTTTTGCTTCAAGATTGGTGCTATCAATTTGCAGGGCCTTCTTAAAATATTCTATGGCCTTATCATATTCACCTTTTTTATGATAAATAACCCCTGCATTATAATAGGCTGCAAAAACGACCCTTTCATTTGAATTAATATCAACTTGATTATACTTTTCCAATGCGGCCTGATTTTCATCCAATAAACTGTAAACTGTTCCTAAATCATAAAGCGCAAAATCAAGCACTTCCCTATTGTTTTCCTGGGCTGCACTTTCACTCACATTATAAAATAAAGAAATAGCATGACTGTATTGCTTTTGATTACATGAATAAGCACCTTCTAAAACTTTTACTGTATCCGATGAACATGAAACAAATAGAAGTAAAGTTGTAAAAAGTAAAGCCATTGTACTTGCTTTTTTTAAATCTGGGAAAAGTTTTGTTAGATCAAATTCCGTAATAATAAATCCTGCTGCAAATAACAAAATACCTATGGCCAGGAAAAACTTATATCTTGGAATAGGTTTTGCCTCGTATGATACTATCTGATTATCACTATACTTTAGCTGAGAGAGTAAAGTTAATGCTGATCCACGTTCCAAGGAATTGATATATAAAAGCTGGGTCTGATTTTTATAAAAGGACATATTCTTCTGAACTGCCTCTATAGTTTCCCGAACTTTATTAGAGCGCAATGCCGATTTTACTTTTGTTTTGCCATCACCAGCAGTAATTTCAATTTCAGTTTCCTGGCCAAATCCAACAATTGATACTGGAATACCAGATTTTACACATTCCAAAAGACTATTTTTTAAATAACTGTCTGTTTCTTCCCCATCTGTAAAAACCCAGATTCTTCCCGCATTTGAATAATTAGCTGGGAAAGAATCTCTTGCTTTTAAAATTCCTTTACCTAAACTCGTTCCAGGAGCAGTCATTAATGATGGAGACATTACTTCCAGCAAAGTATCAATCATTACATAATCTTCTGTAATTGGAATAGCTATAATTCCATCACCCTTTGCCAAAACAACAGAAATTGGAGTTGAATCCATTTTTTCCATTAATTTTTTTGCATAAACAGTTGCGGCTTTTAATCGTGTCGTATTTTGAGGTCCATCATTTGCCAGCATACTGTTAGAAATATCAAATACAAAACATACTGATGTACCATTTTTCTGCACAGGAACCAGGTTTGTGCCCCAGTATATTTTTGAATATGCCAGAACAAGCATACACCATGCTAATCCAAACAAAAGAATCTTTACTTTAGAAAGTCTTGAATAATCAAACAGACGTCTTTTTCCACTTTTTCTGTTATGGGCAGCTAGTTCTGCATCAACTGTTATATCAGCTTCCTTTTTATGAAAAAAAAGGAAAAGGAGGATAGGAATTAAAATCAAAATGCCAATTAATGCATAAGGTCTTTCACAACTCATTTCTTTACCTCCCTAAAATTTTTCATGCAAAAATATTAATTTAATAATCCATGCAACTGAAAACAATACTATTCCCCAAAAAAGAAATATATCATATAAAAGCCGATTCGTAGTTCTATAAGTAAAATTCTGTATCACGCTTTCTTTTTTAGTTACATTGTAAACAGTCGAAACCAAGTCTTCTGTACTTTTTGTTTCAAAATATTTACCGTTAGCAATTGATGCAATTTTTCTTAATGAGGCAGAATTATAATTTGAATCATAACGCCCCGAAATAACCTTTCCCGTAGCAGGATCCTGATATTCCAATGTTACCACACCTTTTGAACCAATTCCCACAACATAGATGCTAATGCCATTATCCTTTGCCAATGATGCTGCTGTTTCAGGATGAATTGATCCCGCATTACTTTCACCATCTGTTAAAAGAATAATACATTTATTTGGAGCTGCAGAACTAACCATGTGGCATACTGCAGTACTAATTCCATCTCCAATTGCAGAGCCATCACCTAACATCATAATTTGCAAATCTCCAATTCTTTGTAAAACCACTTGATGATCTGTTGTTGGAGGAACTAAAACTGATGCATTACTTCCCAATGCCACAATTCCCAGTCGAACACCATCATTTTGAATAACAAGATCTGCAATTGTTTTTTTTGCAATATCAAGACGTGAATTTCCATCCATATCTTTTGCTGCCATAGATGGACTTACATCAATTACAAAAACCATATCTGTACCAAGTGATGTGTAAATTTTTTCTTGAGTTGAAATAACAGGATCTGCAAAAGCCGCTACAACCAAAAAGAATGCTCCAAAAACAAGAATTTTTGCCAATACGGAAAAGAATTTTTGAGATTTACTATTCCATTCAAAATATTTTCCTTCCCAGTCTCCTAGCACAGCAGGAAAGGAAATTCTTGTAAAAATCTTTAATTTCCTTAATAAATACAAAAGAGGAATAAATATTAAAAAACAAAATGCTACAGGATTCTGAAAACTAGGCATTTTCTCCCTCCCCCGCAACTTTTACTGTTTTAGCTTCTTCTTCGGGAACGTCAACTGCTTCCAAAACTTCAATACTATTTATCAATGCACTTATTAACTGATGCTTTTCCTCTCTCTTAAATGAAACATTTTCTCCGTAACGAACATAATCTGTTCTAACAAAAATACGTACAATTTCTTCTGCCGCAAATATTTTTTTATCAGACATAAGATTGCAGGTTGCTTTATTAAAACCTTCCATGATTTCTGAAGAAACAAGTTTCGTAAAAGGATAATCAAATCTAAATTCCAGATAACTACGGGTAATTTTTTGAATTTCCCTTGCAATCTGACTGTCTGCCATAGTCTTTACTTGTTCAAGCTTTAATAACTGTCTAATAGTTGCTTTTTTATTTTTCTTATATTTCCAAAGCAACACTTCATTTTTAAAGAAAAAAGCCAATGCCTTTCTTTTCATTATAATTCTGACCATTAGGGCAAACAAAATTAAAAGAAGAATGATTAAGCCATAAATTTTATATGTTGTTCCCGGCAATAAAAGAGGAGACTGTATATCTCTTAACGTACTTAAGGATTCTGTTTTTGTAATTGAAATCACTTCAAAATCCTGAAATCCCATAACATATACTTCGGCATCAGAATTTAATGAAGCCCCCATATCAAAAGCTGGAAATGATAAATTTCCCGTTCGCCATGGAACAAAGGAAACTGTAAGAACATAAGTATTATATCCTGATGAAGAAATGCTAACAGATTTTATATCATATTTTTCTTCATCAATCTGATTAATAAAAAATTCCTTTGACAGTTCTATCTGACCTTTCTGAGCTACGATATTTCTGAATAGAACAGAATCAGTTTCAAAACTACATTTTAATTCTGCACTGTCCCCAATGTAAATCTGGCGGGGAACAAGAACTTGCTGCGACTTCATGTATGCCATTTTCCCCTCCTAATTTAATGTGCCACTAGTAGCAAAAATTTTTGTCAGTATTTGCAACGGTTCATCTGTTGTTTTCATAATTGCAGAACAGATTCCATGCTTTATACAAATATCCTGCCATTTATGAACTGATGCATCATAATAAGACTTCCATTCCTTCTGAAATTTTTCAGACGCAGTAGGTAATTTCAAAACTAAGGAAGATTCACAATCTGTAAAATATGCCGTACCTACTTCTGGTAAATGCTCATCCATCTTATCAACCACACGAATCGCAACTACATCATTTTTATGAGCAAGGGAAGTTAATGGCTTTTCCCAATCTGCACTTCTAAAATCTGAAATAATAAATACCAGGGAACGCTTTTTCAACATTTTTCCTGCTCCTGTAATCGCATTTCCAAGCACGGAACCATTTTGTTCTTTTTCTTTCATTTTATCCAAATGAGAAAGAATAAGCATTGTCTGTTCACGTCCAAGTTTTGGCGGAGTAGAAAAATGAATATCACCATCAAAGAAAACAGCTCCCAAAGGACAACTGTTCATTTCAGAAGCAATAGTAACAAGAGCCGCAGTTTCAGCTGCTACTTCATATTTTGTTCTTTTGCCACTTCCAATTTGCATTGATAAAGAATTATCTACAATAATAAAAATTTGCAGCTCTCGTTCTTCTTCAAAAACCTTTACATATGGATGATGCATTCTGGCAGTAACGTTCCAATCTATTGTTCGAATATCATCCCCACGGAAATATTCACGAACACCGCTAAATTCAATTCCCTGCCCTTTATAGAGGGAGCGGAAAGTGCCTGCTTTCATTCCATCAGCAAGACTTCGAGCTGTAATTCTGAGATAAGATGCTTTTTTTACTAAAGATTCTTCATTAAATACCAAGGAAGGTTACCCCTTATGGAACTGGAATAAATGATAGAATTCTTGAAATAATTTCGTCTGCAGTAATATTATCTGCAGCGGCCTCATATGAAAGGACAATTCTATGACGTAAAACATTTAATGCAACAGCTTTTATATCTTCTGGTAATACAAATCCACGTCCTTCAAATAAAGCGTGAACTTTTGCACACTGAAGCATTGCAATTCCTGCTCGAGGTGAAGCACCAAAATTGATGTATCTTGTAATATCACTAGAATTTCCAATACCAGAATTCTGATTTTTATGACTTGCATCTGGTCTGGTTACTGTAAGAATTGAAACAATAAATTCAACAAGTTTTTCATCACAAGTAACTTTATCAGCAAGCATACGCATAATTTTTAATGTTTCTTCAGAAATAATTCTATTTACTGGAATCTGAGGAGCTTTTCCACATGACTTTACAATTTCAATTTCATTTTCAGCTGTTGGATAATTTACAATCAATTTCATTAAAAAACGATCCAACTCTGCTTCTGGAAGATTATATGTTCCTTCCTGTTCTACTGGATTCTGTGTTGCCAAAACAAAGAAAGAGTCTGGCAGCTTATAAGTTTCCTCACCAATAGTTATTTGTCTTTCTTCCATAGCTTCAAGCATAGCAGACTGAACTTTTGCAGGTGCACGGTTAATTTCGTCAGCAAGAATGATATTTGAAAAAATTGGACCTTTTCTTACAGTAAATGTACCTTTATTCTGTTCATAAATCAAAGTACCTGTAACATCTGCTGGAAGTAAATCTGGAGTAAACTGAATACGTTTAAAATCCAAACCAAGAATTTCAGAAAAAGTCTTAACAGTAAGTGTTTTTGCCAAACCAGGAACACCTTCCAGCAAAACATGTCCACCAGCCACAATAGCCATCAGAATATCATCAACAAGCTGATCCTGACCAATTAGTCTCTTGCCCGCTTCTTTTCTACAAGCTTCAACAATTTTTTTACAAGTTTCGATTTCGTTTTCCATATTTATATTATACTAAATTCATCCTTTCTATACTATACAATAAAAAATACATATCTTTTCTGCATTTCATATCTGTATATTTATACAATTTATATGCAAAATTATGCAAAATATTGACATTTAGCTTGGAATTTTACATAATTTATTCATTATGATTAACCCTTTAGCTAAAGAATTAAATGACACCTTAAAAGGTTCGGTTGTAGACGGTCTTCTTTCTGATATTGGAGAACGTCTTTATTTTCCAAATGGAATTATCTCACAAGGCGGAGAAGCTGCAAAAGATGCAAAATTAGCCAATGGTACAATTGGAATGGCGGTTGCAAATGGCTCTCCTATTGAATTAGATTCTTATAAAAAAATCATGCCAGATTTGAATTCTAGAGAAACCGTTGCTTATGCAAAAACAACAGGTAATCCTGAATTAAGAAAATTATGGTTAGAAAAAATTATCGAAAAAAATCCAGACCTTAAAACAAAAAAAATCAGTTTACCAGTTCTTGTTCCTGGATTAACAGCAGCACTTTCTTATGTTGCAGATCTTTTTGTTGGTGAAAATAAACCTCTTTTAGCAGCAGACCCATGTTGGGATAATTATGAATTAATCGCTTCTGCTCGTCGTGGTGCAATATTCCATCAGTTCAAATGTTTTGATAATGGCAAATTCAATATTGCTGATCTTGAAGCAAAAATGAAAGAAGATGCAGAAAAATATGGTTCTGTAAGAGTAATTTTAAACTTTCCTCAGAATCCTAGTGGTTATAGTCCAACAAAAGAAGAAGCAAAAGAAATCTGCAAAGTTGTAAAAAATATTGCAGAATCTGGTAAAAAGATTATCGTTCTTAGTGATGATGCTTATTTTGGATTAAACTATGAAGAGAATATTGAACCACAGTCTTTATTTGCTTATATGGCAGATATTCACGAAAATGTTCTTGCAATAAAAGCTGACGGTCCAACAAAAGAAGACTTTGCATGGGGATTCAGAGCTGGTTTCATTACATTTGCTTCAAAAGGTCTTAATGATAAACAGATTGAAGCCCTTACTACTAAATTCATGGCTGCAATCCGCTCATCAGTTTCATGTTCATCAACTCCTTCTCAGAGTATGATTTTACATGCACTTAACGATCCTGCACACAATGCACAGAAAGTTGAACTTAGAGCAATGCTTAAACGTCGTTACGATGCTGTAAGAAAGTTTGTTAATACACATTCATCTTCTATACTTACTCCTATGCCTTTCAACTCAGGTTATTTCATGAGTTTTATTGTAAAAACTGGAAACGCTGAGGATATTAGAAAAAAGCTTCTTAGTGAAAAAGGTATTGGTATCATTCAAATTGATGCCAACACTTTAAGAGTTGCATTCTCTAGTATTGACGAAGAAAAGATTGAAGAAGTTTATTCTGCTATATATAATGTAGCAGAGGCTATGTAATTCGTGAAAATAAACTTTAAATCTATAACAGTAAAAATTCTTGCAGCTTGTCTTTTGACAATTCCTTTATTCACCTCATGCAAAGAAGAAGAACCTAAGAGACTTGTAATTTGGACAAGCTGTAGCGAATTTGCACAATATATTGAACTTTTTAACTCAACACATCCAGACTGCCAGGCTGTGTTAGTTTATAAAAGTAATCCTGCACTAAAACTTCCTCCTGCAAATGATGAAGTAATTCCCGATATTATTGTGGGTCCCTGGCTAAAATCGGATAAGTTAAATACAAATTTCAAATCACTTCAGTATTTATTTGAAAGACAAAATGTTTCCTCTTCTATTTTCTATCCACAATTATTGGAAAATGGGAAAAATAAAAAAACAACATACTTGTTGCCTGTAAGTTTCAATCTTCCAACAATTATTTTCTCCGATGCAAATAAACAATATGTTACTGATAATTATACTCTTTCGCCTCAACAAATTCGTGAAATCGCCAGTACATACAATGAAAAAAACAGGTCTGGTGCTTTCAAAAAAATGGGTTTCACACCAACAAGTAACGACGCTTTTCTTTATCTTTTAACAAAGTTATATGGAGCAAATTTCCATCAAGAAAAAAACTCCGTAATTTACGATAAATCAAAATTGGACTTTGCAATTACATCCCTAAAAGATTGGATAACAACAGAAAATGGTTCAGTTCAAACAGAAACAGATTTTGCCTATAAATATTTATTTATGCCAGATTATAGACAGGTAACTTCCGACAGAACACTTTTTTCATATACAACAAGTGATAAACTTTTTAAAATTCTTCATGAACAAGATTTAAATATTGATTACCGATGGATAACAGATGGTAACACAATTCCTTTGGAAGATGATATGATTATGATGGGCATTTATAAAAAATGCCAGAATCAACCAAGTGCTTCAGAATTTATTACATGGTTCTATCGTCCAGAAAACCAGGATGCTATTCTTGATAAAAAAATAAAACTTCACCTTAATACAGAAAGTTTTGGAATTGCCGGTGGTTTTTCTTCTGTAAAAGAAGTAACAGAAAAAATTATTCCAATTTATTATCCTCAGGTTCTTTCAAATCTTCCTCCAGAACAGATGCTAGGAAATGCTCCACAAGTTCCAGCCCGCTGGGAAAGCTACAAAACAATTGTAATTGAACCTTATATTAGAGCTGCATTAACACAAAAAGAAGATGAAACAATTCCATCTATTGAAGAATTAGAAAAAGAATGGCTTAAAAAAGTATTTGATTAGTATTATCCAGCTAATTTATTTTTTTAATCTTTATAAATAAAAAAGACTTGCAGTTTGAAGTTTTCTTCAATATTCTGCAAGTCTTTTT
>JAHAZJ010000032.1 GCA_018385315.1 Treponema sp.
CCATCAAAAAAACGATCTAGCACAACAAACATTCTGTCATTGGCTATATATCCTTTGCATATATCGATTCCTTCACAATAAGCTGAGTATTTTTCATATAGTTCTGGAGATAACTCTTTTGTAAGTCGGCCTCTGTTAAATGCAACGAATAGAGCCCAATCTATATTTAAGGGAATATCTTTTATAATCAGATTTTCTGTGTTAAGTTCCAGTTCATACATTGTTGCATTTTCATAGTTACAGATTAATGTCATGGGCTGTTCTTTTTCGGTACCCATATAGAAACCCCTGCCAAAATCACAAAACTCTCTGCTTATTGGCTGAATAGTACCATTAATTCCATTTTTAGAACCATGAAAAAGCCTAATCAATTTTAACATCCTCTACAATAAATAATAAATTACAGATTTTCTGATGTCAAGAATGTATGCTTTCTTCGTGCAAGTAATGAAAAGCTTTGAACCATGAAAAAGTGTATGAATTGCTTGAAAAGTCACTTGAAAAAGTGTATGCTTTTTATAAAAAGTCACTTGAAAAAGTGCTATTAACTGGTAAAAAGTCCCTAAAAAAAGTGCAAGAAGAGGTTTATATGTTCAAAAGAAAAATCATGTCTGAATTTGAAGCATGGAAAAATACTGGCGGAAAAAAGAAAGCTCTTGTTGTAAAAGGGCTTCGTCAGATTGGAAAGACCTATAGTGTCCGCGAATTTGCAAAGGCAAACTATAAAAATATTGTATATGTGAACTTTAAGGAAAACGAAAGCGCAAAAAAGATTTTTGATGCAGACCTGAATGTGAATAGAATCATTATAGACCTTTCTGCAATTATTCCCGAATCTCATTTTGAGCCTGGTAACACTGTAATTATCTTTGATGAGATTCAGGAATGTGCAAATGCCCGTTCAAGTATAAAGCCTTTCTGTGAAGATGGCCGCTTTGACATTATTGCAACAGGTTCTCTCCTTGAAATTAAAGGCTATAACAAAAAAAAGAGCAAAGGCGTTCCAACCGGCTTTGAACGTATTGTTTACATGAAGCCAATGGATTTTGAAGAGTTCCTTTGGGCTAAAGGAATTGGCCAGGATGTAATCAATTATCTTCGTGAATGTTATGAAAATAAAACTCCTGTTAGCGAAGCAACCCATACTGCAATGCTCAGATATTTTAAGGAATACATCTGCGTGGGTGGACTTCCATACATTGTTGACAGATTCATTTCTACAAATAATATGAATATTGTACGGCAGGAGCAGCATGATATCCTTGAAGAATACAGGGATGATTTTGGAAAACATCTTGATGAAAATGAAAACGAGGAAATCGACCTTACCCTGCTTGGAAGAATAAACAGAGTTTTTGAATCTATTCCGGCTCAGCTCGCAAAAGAAAATAAGAAGTTTGTTTTCTCTGCCCTAGAAAAAAAAGGCCGTTCTGAAAACTATCTTCCAGCAATTCAATGGCTTTGTGATTTTGGAATCATAAACCTTTGCTACAATCTTACAAGCATTTCTGATCCACTTGAAGTAAACAAGATTGATAATGTTTTTAAGATTTACATGCAGGATTCAGGGCTGTTTATTTCCATGCTCGACCGTGATAGTGCTGCAAAAATTCTTTCAGGTGATTTAGGCTTTTATAAAGGAGCAATTTTTGAAAACATCATTGCTGACTGTTTTTCTAAACAGGATAGAAAGCTTTATTATTTTCATAAAGATTCCGGTCTTGAAATTGATTTTGTTTCCAAAGTTAAAAATGAAATCTCACTCATAGAAGTAAAAGCAACTACTGGAAACACAAAATCTGCAAATACAGTTCTGAAAAATCCTCAGTATGATGTAGATGTCTGCTACAAGCTTTCTGAAAATAATGTAGGCGTTGTAGATAACAGAATTACAATTCCTTATTACATGAGTATGTTTTTATAACCGATGCACTGAGCATCTTAAAACGGTGGGACAACTGCAATGTTGAGCAAAAGCATTCGGTCAGTATTATTCCACTTATATGAATTTCTATAGTCAATAAAGTTAATTATTGTATACTATGTTTGTGTAAAATTAACTTGACAATCTTCTGATTTTATCATATGATTACAATTATGAAGGAATCACTAAAAGCACTTCGGGAAAAAAATAATTATTCTCAAGCTACTGTTGCAAAATATTTGGGTATTTCGCGTCAGATGTATATTAAATATGAAAGTGGAGAAGCAGAACCTCCGGTAAAAGTTATTGTAGCTTTGAGCAAATTATATAAAGTTGATTATGCACAAATAATTGATAATGCTGCTGGTTCTCATATAGCCAAAGAAAATATTTATGACAATTCAAAAATTTCCGGAAATTTATGTGTGGCAAGTCCTTCTGTTGCTTATGGTAGTTCAAGCCCTGTCGTTATGAATAATAACTTTGAATTGATAAAAACTATAATCCCTAAATTGAATATTTTTGAGCAATTGCAGATATTGTCGTTACTGGCATCTTCAATTGAAAAAAATGGTGCTAATGAAATTGTCAATTTGCAGTCAAATAAATTGTCGCCTAAAGAAAAATCAAAATTAAATAATCTTTCTGAGAAAGAAAAGGATGAATTGTTTCAAAAGTTTTCAGGATGTTTAAAAGGTGGGGTGGTAGAAGATCCAAAAGATGCTCGTCTGGAACATGTTTACAAGAAATATAAGATATAATTTAGCAGGTCATTAATGGATAAAATTCTTTTTGATACAAATATTATTTTAGACTGGTTACTGGAACGCAAGGAATTTTATGAAAGTTCAACAAGATGTATTGAGTTCTGTAAAAATTCTATGATTCAAGGATTTCTTACACCACATTCTATCTCTGATATTTTTTATATCCTGCGTAAAGAAAAAGGATTGGCAAAATCTAAAGAATTCATGACTTTGCTGGTTAATTTGTTTTATGTTTTAGCAGAAGATGAGAATACTCTGATTTCAATTGTTGATTCAGATTTGTGGAAAAATAATTTATGGAATGATGTTGAAGATGCAATGCAGATGGTTTCTGCCAGTCTTAATAATATGGACTTGATTCTTACAAGAAATCCAAAAGATTTTAAGAATTCTGCTGTAAAATATTTATCTCCTGATGAATATCTTACAAAAAATGGTTATGTAAATGGATTGGGCGATATTAGTTTGCACCATGAAATCTATTTATCTGCTCCAAGAAAAACCACTCCTGATAAACACAAAACGGTAATCCGGCATCCTAATAAAAAGAACAAATAATCACAGAAAATGCGGGGAGAACTTACACAGAAATCTGGATTTCGGTGGAGCTCCCCATTATCACAGAGATTTATTTACAAGCAATATAAACATCCATAGTATCGCCGTATGTTTCGAAACATGGAATAACATCCTTTTCTTCATGTTCCCAACCGTTTACTTTCATGTAATCCATTAAAGTTCGGTAAGCACCGGGAATTGTAACAAAAGGATTTTCAAAAGGACGCTCAATGTGGATTGCCGCGTAATTATGGTCGCCCTGCTGACG
>JAHAZJ010000034.1 GCA_018385315.1 Treponema sp.
TTGGTTATTGTGATGAAGAGCATACTTGCGGAAGAAAAATTACTAAAGAGCAAGTGCAGCAAGCAATAGAGCAATGGCAGAAAAATCAGAAATAATATGATTAAAAAAGGCAATGGAAATTAAAATCCATTGCCTTTTTTAATCAGTTAATATTCATCTGGTTCTTCATTTTTTGGTTGTGATTGTATTATTTCATATAAATAAGAATCGATTACTTCTGGAGCAAGGCCATCAATAAGATTTTTAACCTGTGCTTTTGTAAGATAGATTGTGTAATCGACAGAATTTATAGCCGCAGCATCTCCCACTAAATCATAATGGGCGTTATGAACTGCTGGCACTGTAATTGCAAAATATGGTGAATTTTCAATGAAAGTATATCCTAACTGTGCTTTTCCAGAACCATTATTTGGTGTTGAATTGTCGAATGTTCCCCATCTTAATGTTGCAGAAGTTGTTCCATAGGCTTTTAAGGTCTTTTTTGATTTTCTTTGAAGACGCTTGTTGTTAAAATCATCAAGATATTTGTTATAGGCTTTTTCTAAAGCTTTAATTCCATTTTCTGTGAATAAACAAAAATAATATTGGCCGTTATATTTAGAACCAAGTCCTCTGTTTTCATCTGAATAACGAAGAACAAGATTTGCTTCTTTTTGTTCAAATTTACCAAAAACGCTTTTTCCGAAAATTGTTGTTTCTCCAACTATTTCGTATTCACCTTTGTTTCCATATGAGAATGCAGATTTTTTAGGTATTTCTTTTTTTATTTTTTGTACTTCATTTTTTTCTGGAGCTTCTGTAATAACTGATTCTTCGTAATCATAGCTATCTGCAGTTTCTGTCAAATTTGAGGTTGATTGACATGCAGTAAACAAATTTGCTGTACATACAACAATGCCACAAAGTGTTAATAATTTTTTCATTGAATTCACCTTAAATAGAACAATTTTATATTATAGAGTCCTAAAACCTATTTTACTATAAAAACTATGACTAGTGAATAAGTAACAGATGATTTATAATGGAAATATGAAAGTTATTGTTATTAATCCGCCAATGGTTCAGCAGAACACAGTTTATCCTTCTGGTGCATATTTATCTGCTTTTTTTAAATCTCTTAATTGTGATGTTTTATGGCAGGATTTGAATATTAAACTTTTTTATAAAATTTTTAGTGAAGAAGGTTTAACCCGCATTTTTCAGCTGTCGGAAAAAAATGCTTTAAAAATGGCATATGAAGCTGAAAAACAAGGTGATGAAGCAACGGCCTTTAATATTCGCCGCTATGTCAGTTCAAAAAATAATTGGATTAAATGGATTTCTTTTATAACTGATGCATTATGTGGTTGTAAAAAATCTACTCGTGAAAAAGAGCATGAGTTTTTATTTTCTCCATTTGTACCCCGGGGAAACAGAATGGAATCTTTTTTGATGAATCTTCAACGGGAACCTTGTGTTGATGATATTAATTTTCTTTGTACTTATGCTCTTGCAGATTTGGCTGATTATATTACGGCCTGTTTTGATAGTGAATTTTCTTTAATCCGTTATGCAGAAAGTTTATCTGCGGAAATTCCTGATTTTGCAAAAATATTAAAGCAGGTTGATTCTCCTTTTATTAAAGAGTTTTATCTTCCCATACTGGAACAAAACAAACAGACCTATTTAGATTTTGTTCAGAAAAAACAGGATGGGGATAAGAGGGATGGGGACAGGGATAAACAGAACGATGAGGACAAGAACGATGGGGACAGGGATAAACTGTTAATTTGCATTTCTGTTCCATTTTCAGGTACTTTTGTTCCAGCCCTTGCAACTGCAAAATATTTTAAATCTCTTTTTGGTGACAAAGCTGTTGTTTTTATGGGTGGCGGTTATGTTAATACCGATTTACGCAATTTTACAGATATTGGCCTTTCTGATTTTGTTGATGCTCTTAGTTTTGACAGGGGATATGGTTCTTATAAAAATTTTATCACTGAATTTTATAATTTAAGCAGCAAAGTTCCATCTGAAAAAAATATATCAGCTGATTTTGTAAACCGGGGATTTTATAAAATGCGATTTTTTAATCACCCGAAAACTGGTGAAAAACTTAAAAATTGTATTGAACCATTGTGGTCTAGTGATGAATTTGAAAAATATGAAAATCAGATTACAGCAGAACTAGTTCCCGACTATAATGATATTGATTTTTCTATTTATCCTCGTTTGTGTGATGATAAAAATCCTATGCATCGACTTTGGACCGATGGTGCTTGGATTAAAGCATACCTGGCTCATGGTTGTTATTGGCATAAATGTGCATTTTGTGACACAAAACTTGATTATGTTTGTTCATATAAGCCGGTAAATGCTGAAAAACTTTTTAACGGATTAATGAAAACTGCCTGTGAAAAAGATGTTTACGGTATTCATTTTGTTGATGAAGCCCTTCCTCCTGCTGTTTTAAAAAGATTTGCCTTATTAAATGCCCGTTATTACGAAGAGCATGGAAAACGACTTTATTTTTGGGGAAATGTTCGTTTTGAAAAAGCTTTTTCTAAAGATTTAGTTGCTTTTCTTGTGTATTGTGGCCTTGGTGCTGTTAGTGCAGGGCTTGAAGTTGCAACTGAAGCTGGCCTTAAGAAAATAAATAAAGGAACTGATTTGGATTCCATTATTGGAAGCTGTGCTGCATTTAAGGAAGCCGGAGTCCTTGTTCATGCTTACATGATTTATGGGTTCTGGTATGATACGCCACAAACTATTATTGATTCAATGGAAACTCTCCGTCAGTTTTTTGCAGCTGGTTTATTAGACAGTTCCTTCTGGCATAAATTTATTTTGACAAAAGCTTCTGCTGCTTATGATATGATTCATAAAACCTGGGATGGAGGCCCTGAATATGCAAAATTTGGTCCTGGTCTTGAAGCGGCTTTAGACAGTTGGATGCATGGTCAAAAGCTTGAAACAAAAGTAACCCGCTGGTTTGATTTTGAAGTTCCAGGTCCAAGTATTCCAAAAAATCTTGTGGAGCGTAGTATTGAAAAGTATGAACAGGAAAATAATAATCTGTTTAATTCCAGAAAAGAATTTCCTGCAGAAGATATTTACTGGCTTGGCACTGAACCTATAGGCTACGGGGATCAGTTAACCTGGATTTATTTACAGGAAGAAATGAAAATTAAATCTAAAATTAAGAACCTGTCCAAGTTGCTTTGGAATCTTCGTCCCGGTTGTGATGAAAAGGACCGGTTAGATTCTATTAAAGAATTAAAAGCTTCACCAGAATTGCAGAACCTGGTGAAAAAACTTCACTATAAAGGAATTGTGGTTGTATAAAAAAATGCCCCTTAAAATTGAACGTTTGTCCAGCTTTAAGGGGGCACATCATTTATATGCTGTTTTGTAATTTTTATTCTTCAATATCTACTTTTTTAATATGAGCACCTAATGCCTGAAGACGTCCTACTAAATCTTCGTAGCCTCGTTCAATCTGGTAAACATTACTGATTCTGCTTTCGCCGTGAGCGCACATGGCTGCAATAACCATGGCCATTCCGGCACGAATATCAGGTGAAACAAGATGATCCCCATGAAGCATTGCTGGTCCACTAACTACAGCTCTGTGTGGATCACAAAGTGTAATTTTTGCCCCCATAGAAATTAATTTATCTACAAAGAACATGCGGCTTTCGAACATTTTTTCAAAAATCAAAACGGTTCCTTCAACCTGAGTTGCTACTACTGTCATAATTGAAGTTAAATCTGCAGGGAATCCTGGCCAAGGCATATCATCAATTTTTGGAATTGCATTTCCCATATCTGCATTTACTTTTAATTCCTGTGTATTTGGAACTGTAAGTTCGTCGCCATCAATGCGCCATGAAATACCAAGCTTTGCGAAACTATTTTTAAGAGGTCGCATTTCCTGGGGTCGAATTCCTTTAATAGTAATCTGACCATGAGTTGCTGCAGCCATACCAATATAAGAACCAATTTCAATTGTATCAGGTCCTATTACAAATTCACAACCATGTAATTTTTTTACACCTTCAATTGTAAGGATATTGCTGCCAACTCCAGAAATTTTTGCCCCCATTGAATTAAGCATATTACAAAGGTCTTGAACATGGGGTTCACTGGCTGCATTCTGAATAATTGTTGTTCCTTCTGCAACTGATGCTGCCATTACTGCATTTTCTGTTGCTGTTACAGATGCTTCATCAAGGAATATGTCTGCACCAACCAGTTTATTTGCTGAAAAAGAAAAGTGTCCGTTTACACTGATATTTGCACCTAACTGTTGAAGTGCAAGGAAGTGGGTATCAACACGACGGCGACCAATTACATCTCCACCAGGTGGCATCATATGGCATTTTCCTGTGCGGGCTAAAAGAGGACCTGCAAAAACAATTGAACCGCGAACTTTTTTAGTTAATTCACCAGGAAGTTCACAGGGTTTTATATTATCACACTGGATTTTCCAATCGTTTTTATTAATTCTTTCAACTTTTGCCCCAAGTTTTTCAAGAATCTGAATCATAACACCAGTATCCTGAATTTCTGGAATATTTCTAAGAATAACAGGTTCTGCTGTTAAAACTGTGGCTGCAAGACAAGGAAGTGCAGCATTTTTATTTCCGCTGGCTGTTACAACACCCTGAATTGGGTATCCGCCTTCAATTACATATTCGTGCATTTTTTTACCTCAAAGTTATATTGTGTACTACAATTATTTATCAAATAGAATATTTAAAATAATATCGGAAGCTTTTGCCATCTGGTTTAGCGAACACCATTCATTTCTTGAATGAAACTCATGAGAACCGGTGAAAATGTTTGGAGTAGGGATTCCCATTTCGGTTAATCTGGAACCATCAGTTCCACCACGGATTGGGGAGTTAACAACATTAACATTTGCTTCTTTAAATGCCTTTACAACTCTTTCCACAACCCTTGGATTTTCATCAAGCTTTTCCTTCATATTCAGGTACTGCTGTTTAAAGGTAACAGTCACTATTCCACCAGTTTCATCTTTTACTTTGTCTGCAAGCTTCATAATAATGTTTTTTTCTTCATCAATTTCTGTATTACTAAAAGAGCGAAGTAACAAATTTAGTGTTCCAGACTCAATTGTAGCAGAACTTTCCATTGGTGCAATAAAACCTTCAAAACCTTCTGTGGTTTGGGGCATTTTATTAACCGGCAGCTTTGAAAGAAAACTTGCCAGCATTAAATTTGCATTTATCATGCCCCCTTTTTTTGCGTAACCAGTGTGGCAGGCTTTTCCTGTAAAATTTACTGTGGCAGACCATGCATTAAAGCATTCAGTTTCCATTTCTCCAAGGTCGCCTCCATCTACGGTGTATGCATACTTAGATTTTATAAGTTCAGTTGGAACAAAATCCATGCCGTGTCCAGTTTCTTCATCAGGAGAAAAAATAACTTCTACAGCACTATGACTGCATTTTTCGCTGGTAATGTAGGCAAGAGCGGTCATAATAGCTGCTATACCAGCCTTATCATCACCACCAAGTAAGGTATTTTTATCAGTAGTAATAATTGTATCGGTTTTATCCTTTGTGAAATTTGTTCCATCATTAATAATCTGGGGATTTACATTTTTACCAGAAACTTCATCAACTGTATCCATGTGGGCAAGAAAAAGAACACTGTCTGAATTTTGCATATCATCAGAAGCCGGGTAATTTGCGTAAACATAGCATTTGTCTGTTACAGTTACATTTTGCATTCCAAGTGCAGTTAGTTCATCTTTTAGAGTATTTGCCATATCCCATTGTTGTGGGGTCGATGGAAAAACTCCTTTTTCAGCTTGTTCTCCAGAGCTTTCTGACCAGATTTTTACATATCTGATAAAGTTATTTAATAAAAGAGTTTTGTATTTCTGATTTTCACTGATTAAATTCATAAGGATAGAATAATGTAATTGCAAACTATGTACAATTAGTAAAAATTTATTGGCAATTTTAGGAATTTGTGACGATAATAGAAGTATGGAATTGGATAAAGAATTTTTCAGTCAGTTAGAGCAGGCTCTGGAACAAAAGCAAAACTGGTTTAATAAAGAACGTTTGCCAGAATTATTGAATCATTATCGTCTCTTTTATACATGTGTAAAGAATCTTAATGATATGCTTACTAAAAAGTCCTTAATTATTCCAGATCCATATAAATTAGATAAAAGAATTTCAGAAATTGTTGTGCCTGATACCTCGCCCTTTAGTGAAGGTGAGATTCCTTCCATTCTTGGTTCTCGTCTTTCAGAATTTGAAACAATGCTGGATTTTTTGTGTACATATTTCAGATTCTCTGTGGAAAATTTTACAGTTGATGTAATCAAAAAACTTTTGGAAATGAACCGGGTTTTTGATTGGACAAATGTTTCCATGAATAATGGGAAAGCTAATACCCGTTCTCTTGCAATTGTGTTAAATCAGGCACGTGTAAATATGCCGGCTGTTGTTATCAGCACAATGACAGACAGTCTGGAAAAATGTTCATCTGTTACAACTCAGATTAATAAAACTTTAAATGAGTTAGCTGTCTTTCAAAAAGAGTTATTAAAGGGAAGAATTCGAAAAGATATTATTGAACATCCTGATTTTGATGATAAAAAAGCCTCAGTATCAGCTGAAGAAGAATTTAATGAAATCAAAAGAATGTTTGCAAAAATCTATGGAAAGAAAACTTTCTATGTTGATTTGGTAAATGAAATTGTAAAAGAAGATCAGGCTCCAAATAAAGCGGAAATTCGTGGAAAATTGTTTAGTATGCTGGGAATACCTGAAAAGGTTGTAAAGCAAGAAAAAAAAGGTCCTGAAGCAAAAGAATTATTGATTCAAACTGTTATAGCATTAAATGGATTTTCTCCTATATTAAGCCAACTTCAAGATAAATTATCAAATAATTTTAATCTGCTTTTTATAGAAAAAAAAACTTTCTTTGGCAAGCTTATATCTAAAATAAAAAAATCCCTGGGATTAAGACAAAGGGAACGTATTTGCAATGTTCCTGTTATTGATCAGAAGAATGGTACTAAATCTATTAAAAAAGTAAATGTTAATGAATTTCTAATCGATCTTGATAAAAAATCCAGGATATATGGTTCTCTTGGAATAAATGGTTCTGAATTGGAAAAATTAAGAAATGCATCCGAAGATTCCGTTTTGATTTTCTTAAATAAACAAATTTCAGAAAATCAGCAAATTTTTGTTACTATTAATGCTTTAGATGATTATTTTAAAGCAAACGTAGATGTTTTTTTACGTGCCAAAGTAAAGGGAATGAAAATAGATTTATCTTCCTATAAAAACATTATTGTTGCGGTTAATAAAAAACGTGGTGAATACGTTGCTGTTCGTGAAGAAAATGAACAGATGGAAAAACTAGGAATTTTAAATAATGAAGCTTAAAAAAACAAAAACTCTATTTATTGCAATTTGTCTTTTAATTGCAAATTCGGTGTTTTGTTTTTCTCAACAGAAAACAGACAATATAACTATTATTGAGGATTGTACAAATCATCAGTTTAATCCTCAATTAACAGACCTTTCCAGTGATGTACAAATTTTATGTGCTGCATACGAAGGTCTGTTTTCTTATAATCCAGTAACATTAGATCCTGTATATGCAATTGCAATTAATTACAGAATTTCCCGTGACAAAAAACGCTGGACTTTTGATATTAATCCTAACGCACGTTTTAGTAATGGGGAACACATAACTGCAAATCATGTTAGAAATACCTGGTTAAAGCTTTTATCTTCAAAGGAGGCACCTTATGCCAGTTTGTTAGATGTTATAGAAGGTGCTGCAGAATATAGGACTGGAGAAGGCTTTGCAGAAGATGTGGGAATTTATGCAATTTCAGATTCTCAGCTTATGGTTCATTTGTGTAAACCTGCAAGTTATCTTCCAAAAATACTTTGTCATCCGGCTTTTTCTGTTATGAGCGATGATGAAAATGTGTATTCCGGGGCATATGTTATTTCTGAAGTTTATGAAGAAACTGAATCTGAAAATGCAAAAATAATTTTGAAAAAAAATCCTTATTATTGGGATGCAGAAGCTGTATTAACAGAGCAGATTACTTTTATTCAAAGTGATGATGAAGAAGAAAATGCTTTTATGTATAACACCGGTTTTGCAGATTGGGTTTATGCTTCTATTTCAACACAAAAGCTGATTGAAAAAACTGATTTTTTGATTAATGCCGAATATGGAACAAGTTTCATGTTCTTTAAGCTAAAACAAAATGAAGATGAAAAAGATTCTATTTGGAATCAGCTGGAATTTAGACAGGCATTATTTGAAGCATTTCCCTGGGAAAAATTCAGAGCAAATTATTATGTTCCTGCAACCACCTATGTTTTCCCATTGCAAGGTTACCCAGAAGTAGAAGGTTTTGATTTTACAGACTTAATTGAAGCTAAAAAAATTATGGAAGAGGCAAGAAAAACCCATGGAATTCCTCAGGAGGTAAAAATTCCGCTTAACATGGAAATTTCAAAAGGAAGCTTTAATATTGATCAGCTGCTTTTATTAAAACGTGCTTGTGATTCTTTAAATATTGAATTGCAGGTAAAAGAAATACCAGTTCATCAATATTTGAGTGGGGTTCCTTCCTCAGATGCAGATTTGTTTTATTATACATGGATTGGAGACTTTGCCGATCCTTATGCATTCCTTGAACTTTTCCGTTCTGATTCAACATTGAATGCTGCAAATTATTCTAATGCAGAATTTGATGAATTACTGGAAAAAGCTGCAATGGCTTCTGCAGAAGAAAGTCTAAAAATTTATGCCCAGGCAGAAAATCTTCTTTTAGACAGTTGTATTGTATTACCAGTTAGCCATCCAATAACAGCAAACATAATAAATACAGATTTAATTGGTGGCTGGTCTTTAAATGCTTTGGATCTTCACCCCTTAAAATATCTTTATAGAAAAAATGTTAAAGTAATTTTGGGAAATAATGTAATTTAGTTCACTTATTGAAAATCCTTTAAAATCTGAATATAATTTAGAATATATTTAATCAAAATAAATATGCGCAAATCAGCGTTAATCAGCGTAATCTGCGTGAGATTTCTTTTAAAGGACAAGATAATGGTTATTTTAACATTGAACTGTGGTTCATCATCTGCAAAGTATCAGGTTTACGATTGGGATAACAAAGAAGTAATGGCTAACGGTGTTGTAGAACGCATTGGTATTGAAGGTTCTTGCATCACTCACAAAGCAAAAGGACAGAAAACAGAAATTGAATCTCCTTGTCCGACTCACAAAGAAGCAATTGAATTAATTATTAAAGAAATTACTGACCCAGCAGTTGGTGTAATTAAATCTATGGACGAAATTGGAGCTGTAGGTCACCGTGTACTTCATGGTGGTGAAAAGTTCACAAAATCAGTTCTTATTACTCCAGAAGTTTTAGACGGATTCCGTGAAGTTATTGACCTTGGTCCACTCCACATGCCAGCTAATATTATGGGTATTGAAGCTGCTCAGAAAGTTATGCCAAATATTCCACACGCTGCAGTTATGGATACAGCCTGGCACCAGACAATGCCGGAAGAAACATTTATGTATGCTATTCCTCGTGAATGGTACGAAAAATATGGTGCCCGCCGCTATGGTTTCCACGGAACATCTTTCCTTTATACAGCAAAACGTGCTGCAGTTCTTCTTGGAAAAGGTCCAAAAGACTGTAACATCATCATTTGTCATATTGGTAATGGTTCTTCTATGTGTGCTGTTAAGAACGGAGTTTGTTATGATACAACAATGGGTATTACTCCACTTGAAGGTCTTGTAATGGGAACTCGTTCTGGTGACTTAGACCCAGCTCTTCCATTCTATATCATGCGCAAAACTGGTATGAGTGCAGATGAAATGGATACAGCTTTGAATAAAAAATCAGGATGTCTTGGTATTACAACAAAATACTCTGACCGCCGGGATATTGAAATTGATGCTGCAAAAGGTGATAAACTCTGCCAGCTTTCTATTGAAATGGAAGCTCTTCGCATTAAAAAATACATTGGTGCTTTTGCTGCTGAACTTGGCCGTGTAGACGCTATCGTTTGGACAGCAGGGGTTGGTGAAAGAGGTCCTATTACTCGTATGAAGGCTTGCTCAGGTCTTGAAAACTACGGAATAAAGATTGATGCCCAGCGCAATGAATGGTCTTTCACAGGTAATGCTGAAACTTACATCCACGCTGACGATTCAAAAACAAAGATTTTCGTAATCCCAACAGATGAAGAATTGGTTATGACAGAAGATGCTTATGCTTTGATGAAAGGCACATACGATGTTCATACAAACTTCAAATATTCTTTCCAGGATCCAGCATATGTAAACAAAGCTCGTGAAGAAGGCCTTAAAGGTGATCTTCAGAAGAGACCAAACATTGCAAAAATCTTAGCTCGCGATATTATTGGTAAATAAATAAAAATCAATTAGCCAGTAAGCAAAAACCCTTTTTCTGCCGATAATCAAGGTATGAAAAAGGGTTTTATTTTTTTTCTAACGTTTTTATTTTTTAATGCGGCAATTTTTGCAGAACAGATTCAGTCTCAACAGAATGAGGAAACAGTTCAGACAATAAGCTGGGAAATTGTAGAAAACGCAAATAAATATCAGGTGGAAATAGAAAAATTTAACTCTTCAATAGACTCTGAAAATCAATGGGAAGCCTTCTATACAGAAACAACCTCCCTCTCTCAAGTGGAAGTTACTTTTATTCCGGGGCGATACAGAATTAAGGTTATGCCTGTGAATATTTTGGGACGTGTAGTAGATCAGGGGCAGTGGCTAAAGTTTAGAATTTTAACAGAGGCAGAGTGGGCGGAATGGGAAAAGCAACATTCTAAAGGTGAAAATCAGCCTGTTTTTGAAGATGAAACAGAAGATGAAATAGAAGATGAAACAGAAGATGTTAATCAGAATAAAGAAAAATCAAAGAAACAGAATATTTTCTTTAAAGCAATTAGACTAGGATTTGATATTCCTGTTTATCAGCCCTTAGATTTTACAATGAATATGAAGCTTTCCGCTGATGTCATTGGAACAAAATGGTTTTTCTGGAATACAGGATTTGTTTTATCCCCAAAACTCAAAGGAACAATTTTAACTAATTCTTTTGAAGTTAAAGGCGGAATGGAAACTTCTGTAAATTTTAGAATTCCATTTAAATATGCAAGTCCATATGCAGGGATTGTGGCCGGTTATTATCTTTTTAATGAAAATGGCATCTGTGCTGGGGAAAAAGATATGTATGTGGCTCTTGCTGTAGGCACTGAGTTTTTAAAATATGGTGATGTAAAAGTGTATTTTGGAATGGATGATATTCTGAATAGTCAAAAAATGTTTTTGTCTGTTGGAGCCGGTGGTATTATTCCATTAAAATAAATCAGTTTGAAAGGTATAATTTATGAAGAAAAAAAACAGAGTAAAATATTCAATTAGCTTTAAATTCATAACAATATTTGCGATTCTTCTATCATTCTTTTTTGCACTGTCAACTTTCATGGTTTATTATTTTCTTGGAACTGATTTAAATAAAAAAGAAATTAAAGAAAATAATCAGATTAATAATTTAATAGCGCAAAATGTTCAAACAACATTTCAGGAGCTGCAGAATAATGTTAATGGTTATTTTAATGCAGTAATGCTTTTACAAGATGATGTCTTATACGAAGAAAAAGCAAATCTACTTTTTAATGATTTATGTTATAGAAATCCGGAAATAGATTTTATATATACAACTTCAACAGGTACTTTTTCCGAAAATAAATTTCTTTCATCACATCCAGAGGTACAGGAAGTTTTTGTATTGTGGATTGAAAAGCAGGATTCCCTAAAGAAAAAGATTATTTCAGGTCGGCCTTGTGTAAAAAATATTTCCCAGTTGTATAACGAAGGCGTTATTTGTTTATTGTATCCTTATATTAATTCTAGAACAAAACAGACAGAAATTGCCGCTATTGGAATTAATGCAAGAAAATATTCAGAGCTGGTTGGGTTAAATACAGAAAATCCAACATTTGTTATTGCAGAAGACGGAGTTTGTATATTATATCCAGATTATTCTCAGGTTACTGCGACAAAAGATTTTTCTGAGCTTCCTTTTGTAAAAGAATATTTTGAAAAGAAAAATGAATCTGATAAAATTCAGCAGGATGAATATGATGTAAAACGATATTATGATATTACGCCAATTTCTGGTTCAACAATGTTTGTAATTACATCGTTTATTTATGGTACAATCCAAAAATATATTGAAAATCTGTTATTTAGAATTATTCTTGTGGGAGTATTCATTTTCTTTTTAGGTTTATTTGTGATTCTTATCTTTAGTCGTAAAATTTCAAAATCAATAGAGCGACTGGTTTTCATTACAAGAAAAATTGAAAATAAAGATTATAAAATTCGCCTAAAAACCCGCACTCATGACGAAGTTGGTTATTTGACTGAAAGTGTAAATAAAATGCAGGATGTTTTGCTAGAAAGACAACTACAAAATCAGGTGTTTAACAAGTATTCCAACAGTTTCATTGCAGAAAAAGTTGTAAATGGGGAACAATTGCTTTCCGGTATAAATAAAAATGCAAGTGTTCTGTATTTAAATGTAAAAGATTTTTCTAAGCAATTTGGAGTAGAAGATTCGCCAAAGGCTGTGAAAGTATTAAATGAACTTTATACTCAAGTTGCAGGGTGCGTGGAAAAAACAGGTGGACATGTAGATAATTTTTATGGGGACACTCTTGTTGCAATGTGGGGAACTGTTCAAACAACTGGAAGCCCAGTTTCAGATGCGTGGAATTGTGTAAGATGTGCATTGCTCATTCGTGTTGCAGTTTATGAAATAAATATGCACAGAAAAGCTCAAGGAAAATCTTTGATTCAAGTTTGCATGGGAATTAGCAGTGGAATTGTAACATCCGGAGAAATTGGTTTTCCACAGCGAACTGATTATACTGCTTTTGGCTCCGTAATAATGGATGCAAAAAAAGTTCGTAATATGGGAAAAGCTTTTGGAACTGATATTTTTATTACAAAAGCAACATACGATTTAGTTTGCAGCAAGATTGTAACAGAACAATTAACAGGCGATGCTGAAATTCAAGATATTTATGCGGTTATAAATGCCATCGGATTAAAAGGACCTGGTAATACAGAAGATTTGAAAAACTTTTTGGAGCTGATTCAAAAGGAAATAAGAAGCTAAATGAAAAATAGAGTTAAACTTTCATCATCATTTTCTCACTTTTTAATGGGCCTCATTTGTTTAACTGGAATGGCCTGTGCCGCATATTTTTTGTACAGGGATGTTGTTTTGTATTTAGAAAATCCAAAGGCAGAAAGCGTGAATACCTTAAAATTTAAATCAGAAGATTTTCAACCACAGAACCTTGCATATTTAGAAAAGACCCAAGATTTAATTCAAAACTCCATTGCAACAAAAGAAAAAGAAGCCCAATTGCTTAGACTGCAGCAGGAAAAAGAAAGGGCGGAATTACTTGCAAAACAGAGGGCCGAAGCAAAACGCAAGGCTAATTCAACAAAAAAAACATCAGCAAAAACAGCTGCGGCAAAGAAGCCAGTTGTTATACCAGATTTAGTACCTGCACCTTTACAAGAACCTTTGCTGCTTTCTCCAACAGAATCACAAATAATTTCAGATGCAGATTTTATATTGACAGATTCCCCAAGCCTGGAATTTGAATGGGAAGCAGTTCCAAGAGCGCAAAAATATTACTTTGAACTATTTGACAAAAACAATAACCATATAGTTTCAAAATATACAACAAAAACAATTGTAGTTTTAGACGATGAATTGCCATTATTGGCAGATGAAGGGCAATTTAGCTGGCAAGTAACAGCAAGTGCAACCATCAATAATAAAAACCTAAGTCAGACTTCAGAAAAGCAAACTTTCAGTATCATACTTGATCCAATTGCACCTGTTGTTATAGATAAATCAAATCTTGTAACAGAAGAATAATAAAAAATCAACTTTATAAAATTATCTCTGCTACAAAAATTATCTCTGCTGACTTGCTTTTTTAATCTTATCGTAAGTTTCCTGACCGCAAAGAATTTTTACAAGCTCCATGGCAAACTGTTCACTGGCACCAGGACCTCGGCTTGTAACAACATTATCATCAGTAATAACAACTTCGTTAAAATAGGCAGGAATATATTCTTCTTTTGCATTATCTTCCATTCCAGGATAGCAAGTCCATTTTTTCCCAGCAAGAATATTAGTTTTTCCAAACAACACAGCAGGAGAAGCACAAATTGCAGAAGTAATTTTTCCATTTTCATAGCACTTTTCAAGAAAACTTAAAAGTTTCGAACAAGATGCCAGGTTATCCGCACCAACAGAACCACCAGGACAAACAACACAGTCTGGTAAAGAATCACCTAAAGATGCAAGGTATTTATCCAATGTAGTATCTACAATAATAGGAATTTTGTGAGACGAGGTAACAATCATAGTGTCGTTATAATCATTTCCTTTTACACCTACAGTTGTAACTTCAACACCTGCTCTTCTTAAATAGTCAACAGGAGAAAGACCTTCGATTTCTTCAAATCCATCTGCAAAAAATACAGCAGCAGTTTTCATAATAACCTCCAGAAATATTATTTAGAAGTATTCTTCTTTTTGCAAAGACGAACACCATTTTTATCAGCAATAGTAACGCCCAGAAATGCCATTATAATACAAGCAATTGGCATGAGCCAGTTAAACAACGCCCAAGGTGCATATTGAATCGCCGAAATACCTAGAGTGGAAGTAATAAATACACCACAGGTATTCCAGGGAATAAGGGCAGATGTAACAGTACCAGAGCTTTCCAATGCATTAGAAAGTGTTGTTGGACTTAAATCCATGCGCTTATATTCTTCACTATACATTCTGCCAGGAACTACAATTGAAATATATTGTTCAGGCATAGTTGCATTACTTACAACACTGGTAACTTCAGTTAAAGTAACAAGACCAGCTGGAGTGTGAACCACTTTTTTAAGCTTATTTACAATTACTTCAAGCTGATGGGTTTCTTCCATAATTCCACCAAACATCATAGCAATAATTGTCATAGAAATAGAGAAAGTCATATTCATAAGACCGCCACTATTTAAAAGACCATCAATTTCATAAATTCCAGTTTCACAAGAAAAACCATTCATTCCACATTCAAAGAAAGAGCCCAATGTTGCTTCAGGCTGAAAAATCATACCAACAATTACACCTGCTACTATTCCAAGAGAGATTCCAGGAATGGCAGGCATTTTTAGAGCAACAGCAACAATAACAATTACAGGTGGAAGCAGCAATATAGGATTAATTGTGAACATTTGTGCCAGAGAGTTCTGTAATTCAACAACTTTACTAACATCAGCAACACCTTCAGAAGAAGTAACAAATCCCATTGTGCCAAAGAAAACCAATGTAATTACATAAACAATTGCCGTTGGAAGAATCATAAATTTAATATGACTCATAATATCAGTACCAGCCATTGCAGGAGCAAGATTAGTCGTGTCAGAAAGAGGAGACATTTTATCACCAAAATAAGCACCAGATAAAATTGCACCGGCAGTCATACCAGGATTAATTCCCAGTCCAAAACCAATACCCATTAAAGCAACGCCCATGGTGCCCATTGTGCCCCAGGAGGTTCCCGTTGCAAGGGCAGTGATAGAACAGATTAAAACAGTAGCAATAAAAAAAATAGAAGGTTTAAGAATGTGCAGACCATAATAAATCATAGCAGGAACAACTCCAGCATTCAGCCAAACACCAATAAGAACACCAATGATTACTAAAATCATAATAGACTGCATTGCCTTTGAAATACCTTTAATCATAAAATGTTCAATTTGTTCCCAATGGTATCCCAAAAACTTTGCCATAATAGCAGCAGCGGCAACACCCAAAAGCATAGGAACATGAGGATCAACACCATAAATAATAATTCCAATAGCAAGAATAACAATGAGGAAACATAAAACCAACACAGCTTCCCAAACCTTAGGCATTCTAATAGCCTTTTCCTTCGTTTCCATAAAACATCCTTTAAAAAAAGTAGACTAATTTTAACATATAAAATAGTATTATGTTAGTCATAGGGCAGTTGAAGATGAAAAATTATTGGGGATTAAGAGTAGGTTTAAATAAAAGAAAAAACAAACAATCTTCACACAGCGTCTTAGAGTAAAAGTACTACCGCTACAACGTGCCTACGAAGTTGCTCGCTGAAGCTGTTTGGAAGTTATCCATCTCGCTGCGCTCGTCAGCTTCAGAGGCACTTCGTAGTCCCGTTTT
>JAHAZJ010000109.1 GCA_018385315.1 Treponema sp.
GCAACAACAGAAGTTGGAAGCCGCTCTTTAATGAACGTTCCATTCTTAACAAAATACTCAGTTGCTGGTGCTACAGACGAAGCTGTTCTTGCAAAAGAAAAAGAAATCAACGACAAGTTCTGTAAAGAAGCTGCAGCGGCTGGTTTTGTAAACCTTAAAGGTCACCGCTTAGTTGGTGGTATGCGTGCTTCTATCTACAATGCAATGTCTTTTGAAGGCGTAAAAGCATTGGTTGAATTTATGAAGAAATTTGCTGCTGAAAATTAATTAAGAATTGTGAATTAAGAATTAAGAATTGCTAAAAAAAAAATAATTCTTAATTCTGCATTCTTAATTCTTAATTCCCTAGAGGTATATTATGTATAAAATTCAAACCCTTAATAAAATCGCTGCTTGTGGTCTTAATCAGTTGGACCGCGACAATTATGAAATTGCTTCTGAAATCAACAATCCAGATGCAATCTTAGTTCGTTCTGCAGATATGCACGAAATGGCTCTTTCTGATAATATAAAGGCTGTTGCTCGTGCAGGTGCCGGTACAAACAATATCCCAATTCCTGAGCTTACAGAAAAAGGTGTTGTAGTATTCAATACTCCTGGAGCTAATGCTAACGCTGTAAAAGAATTAGTTATGCTGGCTCTTCTCGTTTCAAGTCGTCCTTTACTTGATGCAAACAAATGGGCAAACGGTCTTGCTGGAAAAGGTGATGAAATTCCAGATTTAGCAGAAAAAGGAAAATCACAGTTTGTAGGACCAGAATTAAAAGGTAAAACACTTGGTGTTATTGGTCTTGGTGCAATCGGTGCTATGGTTGCAAACCTTGCTCTTAAATTTGGCATGGATGTAATTGGTTACGACCCATTCCTTTCTGTAAAGGCAGCTCTTTCTTTGGATCACAATGTAAAAATTGCTGAAACATTGGATACTGTTTATGCAAAATCAGATTACATCACAATTCATGTTCCACAGACAAACGATACAAAAGGCATGATTAATGCAACTTCTATCAAAACAATGAAAGACGGTGTTCGCATCATCAACATTGCCCGAGGTGGACTTGTAAACAATGCTGATATTCTTACTGCTTTGGAAAGCGGAAAAGTAAAATGCTTAGTAACAGACTTTGCTGCAGAAGAACTTTTGAACAAGCCAAATGTAATCGTAATGCCACACCTTGGTGCTTCTACTCCAGAAGCAGAAGACAACTGTGCTATTATGGCTGCTGCTCAGCTTAAAGACTTCCTTGAAAAAGGAAACATTGTAAACTCTGTAAACTTCCCAAAAACAGTTACAGACAACCCAATTCCAGCAGGTGGAACTCGTCTTTGTATCAGCCACAAAAATATTCCTGATACAATTTCTAAGTTCACAACTATTCTTGGTGAAGCTAAGTTGAACATTTCTTCTTTCATCAATCAGGCTCGTGGTGATGTTGCTTACAATATTATTGATGTAGACGGAAAAGTTACAGAAGATATTTTGGCTAAGCTTGCCGCTTGCGATACTGTAAACAGAGTTAGACCAATCTATAACTAAAAAATAAGGGTATCTCAAACAACAGCTTTTTCACTTTAATTGTGCAGATGTTGTTTGGATACCCTTTTTATTTTTTCAGACCTTGTTCCTAAAATTTCAGTGTACCAATTTCAACAGTTTCATCGCTACTTCCAGGAGCAGGCTTTCTTTTATTTCTTGGGCTTTCCTTATCAATCTGGGCAATTCGTTCTGCTTTACTTAATAACCCTCCAGAATTTTCTTTTCTAGCCTTTCTTGCTTTTGGAGATGCAATAAAAGCAAATAAGCTTCCACATAATCCTCCGGCAATTACAATAATTACATCAATAATTCCATTCTGATTTTTTACTATATACAAACGAACAATAAACAATAAAAGAACAGCAATTGAAGAAGCGGAAATTTTCTTTTTAGAAATATTCATCATTGCATCAAGCAAAATCAGCATAAAAACTATGCAAGGAGCTCCAGATGAAGGAAAACTACAAAAACAAGCATTTAATACGCCTGAAAATAAACTTGCAACAAAAATCATAATACCAATTATTATTGATCCATATCGCTCTTCCATAAACGGTCCCAACAGCATAATAAAAATCAAATCGCAAAGAAGTTGATTAAAATCAAAATAACTGAATATATGAAACACAATTCCAAACAAAGCCCTTACACTGGAAAAAGCAAAAGGAGCAGAACCTGCAGCCACAGTAGGAGCTTGAAGAAATTGGGAAATAACAGGCTTTTTTATAATTAGAGTATCAATTATAAAAAGTACAATAATAAGAATTGCCATGCTTAAAGAAACAGGGGCATCATATGAAAATTTAAGTGATATTTTTTTTCTAGACATAATTATATTATAACACAATTTTTCACAAATACCCGTTTTTTATTGGAATGAGTTCATTTTTATGATATATTCTGTATTATGAGTGAATTAAATAGCGAATCCCTAAGTTCCAGCAGCGGAATTGCGGAACATGTAGAAATTGACCTTCCACCAGAAAAAGATGTTGTTTTTTATAATGATGATTTTACAACTATGGAATTTGTAGTTGAAATTCTTGTTACAATTTTTAATAAAACTCCAGAAATTGCAGAACAGCTTATGCAGACAGTTCACGAAAATGGTTCTGCAATTGTTGGAACATATACTTTCGATATTGCTGTTTCAAGAGCAAATCTTACAAAAAATATTGCAAAGAAAAATGGTTTTCCATTGAGGGTAGAAGTTGAGTAACGAAGATCCACAAAAAGGTATAGTTAGACAAATGAAAGTTAGTCCTATGCTAACTAAAATTTTGTCAGAAGCACTACTTGAAGCAAAAAAATCTCATCACGAATTTCTCACTCCAGAGCATGTTCTTATTAGTGCTCTTCATAATGATTTTGTAATTCAATTATTAAATGAAAGCGGCTGTGATACAGCCTCCTTAATTTCTAAAACTTCAGATTATATTGCAACAAAAGTTCCTGTCATTTCTGAAACTGCAAACGAAAAATTTTTATCAAACGCACCAGTTGAATCAGCAGGTTTTCAGGCAGTTATGAACAGAGCTGTATTTCATTGTGTTTCCAGTGAATCTGATTTTCTTGATGTTACAGACATTATTGTAAGCATGTATGAAGAATCTAGAAATTATTGTTCATATTTTTTACGTACAACTGGAACTGATAAAATTAAATTATTACAGACAATCACAAAAATCAAAGGAATTCATGGAACTAAGAAACCTTCCAAAAATATTGGCATGGGCCTTCCTCCAGAAATGAGTTCCAATAATGAAGGCGGTTTGCAGCGATTTGCAGTAAATCTTACAGAAATGGCTAAAAACGGTGCATTTGATGCATTAATTGGCCGGGAAGATGAAATAGAACGAACTATTCAGATTTTATGTCGTCGCTCAAAAAATAATCCCCTTCATGTTGGAGATGCTGGTGTTGGTAAAACTGCTATTACCCAGGGATTAGCACAAAGAATTGTTCAAAATAAAGTTCCAGAATTTTTAAAAGGAACAACAATTTATAGTCTGGATATTGGTCTTTTACTGGCTGGTTCAAAATTTCGTGGTGATTTTGAAGAGAGAATTCACAACCTTGTAGATGAGCTTCGCCAAAAGAAAAATACAATTCTGTTTATTGATGAAATTCACATGATTATGGGTGCAGGAACAAATGGAAGCACTCAAATTGATGCGGCAAACTTATTAAAACCTGCCCTTTCAGATGGAAGCATAAGAGTTATTGGTTCAACCACCTATGAAGAATACACAAAGAATTTTGAAAAGGATCGTGCTCTTGCCCGTCGCTTCCAGAAAATAGATATTCTTGAACCAACAAGAGATGAAACTGTAAAAATTCTAAAAGGGCTTCAGAAAAAATATGAAGAATATCATAAAGTAAAATATACCCCTGCCAGCCTTGAAACTGCGGTTGATTTATCTATTCAGTATATTTCTGAAAAACGCCTGCCAGATAAAGCCATAGACCTTATGGATGAAGCTGGGGCATGGCAGAAGATTAATAAGAAAGGTGGAACTATCACTCCTGCTACTATTAAAAAGGTAACAGCAAAAATTGCAAAGCTGCCTGTTGATACTGTAGAAGGTGATGAAAAAGCAAAACTAAAAACCATTGAAGAATCTTTGCAGAAAGAAATCTTTGGTCAGAATAAGGCTATTGTTACATTAGCAAAGGCTGTGAAAAGAGCCAGGGCTGGTTTTAGAAATCCAGAAAAACCAGAAGCATGTTATCTTTTTGTAGGACCAACTGGTTGTGGTAAAACAGAACTTGCAAAAAGTCTGGCAAAGCTTTTAGGAGAACCTCTTCTTCGCTACGATATGTCTGAATATCAGGAAAAACATTCTGTCAGTCGTCTTGTAGGCTCTCCACCAGGATATGTGGGCTTTGAAGAAGGTGGTCAGCTTGTAAAAGATATTAGAAAGAATCCAAATTCCATTGTACTTTTTGATGAAATTGAAAAGGCCCATGAGGATATTTATAACATTCTTCTTCAAGTAATGGATTATGGTATTCTTACAGATAATCAGGGTAGAAAAGCCGACTTTAGAAATTGCATGATTATTATGACAAGTAATGCTGGTGCTCGCGATATGGAAAAACCAGGCATCGGTTTTGGTACTGAATCTGACCAAGATAACGAAGCTACATTAACCGAGGCGGTAAATAAAGAGTTCTCACCAGAATTCCGTAACCGTCTGGATGCTGTTATCCCATTTAAGCATCTAAATATGGATGTGGTTAAACTTGTTTGCGAAAAAGAAATTCAGAAACTGTCTGTTCGCATGGCAGCAAAAAAGGTTATGCTTTCTGTTACAAAAGACTGTGTTGCATATCTTACAGAGCAAGGATACTCAAGAGAATTTGGTGCCCGAAATATGGCACGAACAATTGAAGATAAACTTGCCAATGCTTTGGTTGATGAAGTTCTTTTTGGTAAACTGGAAAAAGGTGGAAATGTAACTGCAGATTATGAAAATGAGGAAGTAACCTTTAGTTATGAATAATAATCAGTCTTTTAAGACTATTTTCAATACAGAAATAGCCTCCTAAATTGTGTCTACCTGTTGACCTCAGGTAGCCACTCCTTTTTAAAATGCTTTCATTTTCATTATGTTTAATTTTTTTTTCATGTTTGATATAATAAAGTGACTATGACAACAACAGAACTTTCAAAACTGATTTATTCAAAATATGGAATGGTTACTCGTGCAAGAAACTGTTACCTTTACACAAAAAAAGGAATCCGTCTTACAGATCTTTTTCAAGAAAACGGTAGAGCTATTTTAGGTTGGCACGGTGGTTCAGCTTTTACATTTTTAAAAAATACATTATCAAAAGGCCTCACTGGTAGTTTTATCTGTGAAGACAAATCAAGACTAGATAAAGCTATAACAAAACTTTTTGATAATGAAACAAAAAATAATTCCAGAACAGTATTCGCTTTCTCTTCAAAAGCAGAGGCTCTAAAAGCAGGCTTAATGTTTTCATCACAAAATACTTCTGTATATTCACCTTGGAATCAGGCAAATATAGATTATAGCAAAGTTGATTCCATTGTAATGCAACCTCCACTACCATGGACTCAAACAATTTTTCTTACTGCAGTTAAAAGTTCACTTATAAATGCAAATAATTTATCAGATAACAAAATTGAACTGTCCAACACAATTTCTATTCCATTTGCGTTAGAAACTGCCATAACTAAATCCATTTATAATTTAATTAGTGAAATTCCACTAAGACAAGAAAAAGATTGGTTTATTTACGATCCTGTTCTTACAAAATATTGGACTCGAAAAGGTCCATATCTTTATCCAAAAATGTCAGAAGAAAAATATAATGACTTTGTAAAACATTGTCTGGAATGCCAATTAATAATTAATCCAAATTATCAAATGCCATCATTAATTCCATTTGGTGCCGACAAAGGCGTTTTTACAAAACTGAAAAACAATCCTTTTTCTTTTTGATTTTTTTGTCGATATATAATTATCACATAGGGAGTATTTATGAATCCACAGTTATTATTATTTATTATAAAATTAATTCTTGGCGGATTAGTATCTTTTCTTTCAATTATGATTATGTCTAAAACACGAGAAGTATATTGGATGATGCTTGTAATTGGATTTTTAACTTCTTATGCATCATTGCTTTACGATTTAATTGTAGAACTTGGCCTTTTTGCAACTCCAAAATTATGTCTTTTAGGTATTCCTGTACCAACATTAATTTTTGCAATAGTTCCATCTTTCTTTTTCATTTTAGCATTCTTTTTCAGACTTCTTAAAAAATAGGTAAAATATGACAGAATTAGATAAATATTGGAATAAATTTCTTTCTGAAACAGGACGCTCCCCAGATGATAAATGTGCAGGAGACATTGGATTCGAAGCCAAAGGATTTGTTGGTGATGAGCTTTTAACACTTGTACTGGCAGGTAAAAAAACGGCATTATTTTCAAGCTATCCAACCTTTGCAATTGATAATGAACCTCTCCCTGTATCTGGAGAACTTTATTTGGTTTTAGACAGAGCCGGACAACCTCAATGTGTTATTGAATTTGAAAATATTCAAATCCTACCATACAATGAAGTTACATGGGAAATGGCAAAGCTTGAAGGAGAAGATGAAAACCTTGACGCATGGAAAGAAAGACAGCAAGAATATCTTGAAGAAGAAGGAAACATTTTAGGTTTTGATTTTTCACCAGATATAAAACTTGTATTCCAGGAATTTAAAGTTGTTTATCGCTCAAAATAAAAAAAGTATCATTATTTCATTAGCTATTTTTGAACGCCAGTTCAAAAAAATATATTTAGTTTAGGAGGCAGGAATGTCTAAAAATTCATCATTTTCAATTGGAAGAATCTTACTTCAGATTGCATTAGGACTTTTATTAACAGTTGCAGGAATCTGGACTTTTATGGGTGGCGGAGACGAAGGTGTTTCAGCTATTAAAAATGTTATCGATAATAAAACATTAGAAACCATTCTTATCTATGCATACGGAGTCATTGAAGTTATTTCTGGTGTATTTCTTATTCTTTCTCTTTTTATTGGAGACAGACTTGGAGCATTTGGAAATATCCTTATGATTATTATTATGATTGTTTGGATTCTTGCAATTGTTCTAATTGATTTCTTAGGTGCAGGCAGCATTTTCAGAACAAGAAATCTTCTTAATTGGTTGTATCAGTTTGCAGGACACCTTATTATTCTTGGTGCACTTCTTATTCTTCATGACTAACTATTAAGACAGTTTGATTTAAGCATCAAAAAAAATCCTGTTTCCAATGAAACAGGATTTTTTTTACCATAAAACATTTCAGTAAAACATTTCAGTAATTAAGCATTAACGTGCGTAATCAACAATACGTGTCTCACGAATCATTGTAAGACGGATTCTTCCAGGATAACGCAAATCATTTTCAATCTGCTTTGCAATACTTCTTGCAAGTTCCTTTACTTCTCCATCAGCAATTTTTTCATTATTTACAAGAATTCTAAGTTCACGACCAGCCTGAATAGCATATGCCTTTTCAACGCCATTAAATCCTTCGGCAATTGCTTCAAGATTTTCAAGACGTTTAACATAATTATCAATTGTTTCCCGTCTAGCACCAGGGCGAGCCGCAGAAATAGCATCTGCAATCTGTACAATAACTGCTTCAATTGTTTCAGTAGCAACATCATTGTGGTGAGCTGCAATTGCATTAACAACTCTAGCATCCTCACCCATTTTACGAGCCATTTCAGCACCAACCTCTGCGTGGTTCTGATCGCTATCATTTTCTGCACCCTTACCAATATCGTGTAAGATTGCAGCCCGTTTAGCTAATTCTCTGTCTACTCCAATTTCAGCAGCAATAAGACTTGCAGCCATTGCAACTTCCTTAGAGTGTGTAAGAACATTCTGACCGTAGCTTGTACGGAAATACAAACGTCCTAAAGCACGAACACCATCTGTGTTCATGTTATGAATTCCAAGATCAAAGAGGGCACGTTCACCTTCTTCATAAATCTTATTCTGGATTTCATGAGTAACCTTCTGAACAACCTCTTCAATTCTTGCAGGATGAATACGTCCATCAGAAATAAGTCGTTCCAAAGATTCTTTTGCAATTTCTTTACGAACTGGATCAAAACAAGAAATTACAACAGCTTCTGGAGTATCATCAATAATGATATCAACACCAGTAAGTGTTTCCAAAGTACGGATATTACGACCTTCACGACCAATAATACGACCTTTCATTTCATCACTTGGTAACGAAACTGTGGTAACTGTAATATCACTTGTTACTTCAGGAGCAAGACGTTGAATTGTTGTTACAAGAACGTCTTTTGCTTTCTTTTCTGCAGTCAACTGTGCTTCCTGCTCAATCTTATTAATCATAGCTTGAGCATCATGACGTGCTTCGTTTTCAAGATTTTTAATAATTAAATCTTTTGCTTCCTGTGCAGACAAACCAGAAATTTTTTCCAATTCTGATCTATACAATTCTTCCTGCTTTGCAAGAGCTTGTTCTCTCTTTGCCATTGCAGCTTTAGAATCTGCTAATTCTTTTTCATTTTTTTCAAATTCAGCTGCTCTCTGATCAAGAAGCTCTTCTTTTTTGTTTACACGGGCTTCATAGCGTTGAACTTCTGCTCTTCGCTCCCGGTTCTCCCTTTCCTGCTGATTTCTTTCCCGAATGAGCTCATCTTTTGCATTTAACAAAATTTCTTTTTTCTGTGCTTCAGCTTCTCTAATAGCATCTTGTTTTACACGTTCAGCTTTTTGTTCTGAAGCAGATAATTGAAATCTGGCATATAACCAGCGAATAATCCATCCAAGAACAATTCCAACAATTGGGAGAATCAAATACAATAACCATGCTGGCATATAATTTGCTCCTAATTTTAAATAGAATAGTTCACGTTCAATTTTAACGTAAGAAATTGTCTATGTCAAATAAAAAGGGAAATTATATAGAAGTTAAATATAGAAATTACATTGAAAAGTTCTTGCCAAGATATATTTCACGGGCTAAATCACTTTGTAAAATCTCTTCTCTTGTACCTTGTATAATGATTGAACCTGTATTAATAATAATAGCTCTATCTGTAATTTCTAAAGTATCACGTACATTATGATCTGTAATCAAAACACCAATTCCACGATTTGCCAGCAATTTAATTACAGACTTAATATCAGCAACAGCAATTGGATCAATACCTGCAAATGGTTCATCGAGAAGAAGAAACTTTGGTTCAATAGCAAGAGATCGGGCTATTTCTGTACGACGTCTTTCTCCTCCTGACAGTGTGTAAGCATATTGCTTTCTAATTCTACCAATTGAAAATTCTTCTATAAGCTCTTCCAGCTTATCTTTTTTTTGTTGATTAGTTAAATCCTTTCTAGTTTCAAGAATGGACCATATATTTTCTTCAACAGTAAATTTTCTAAAAACAGAAGGTTCCTGTGGTAAATAGGAAATTCCTTTTTGAGCTCTTTTATACATTGCAAGGGGTGTTAAACATTCGTTATTCAAAAAAACATCCCCTGCAGTCGGTTTATAAAAACCTACAACCATATAAAACGTAGTTGTCTTACCTGCACCATTTGGTCCTAAAAGACCAAGAACCTCCCCTGTTTTCATGGAAAAATCCACGCCTTTAACAACTTCTTTTTTGCCAAAATTTTTATATAAGCTGGAAACTCGTAGTTCATCTCTGTTAGTTAGAATCATCCTTCTTATCCTCCTGAGTGACAGAACCTTTTACATTTCCAGATAAAGATATTTCCTGAGTATCCATATTCAGGCTGATTTGCTGTGCTCTAAAAATATCATTTTTCTGTTTAACCTGAGCATTTCCAGAAATTTCCAGCAGCTGCTTTTTTTTCTGATAAATTGCATATGCACCATTACAGGTATTATCTTTTTGAATTAATTTTACCTGAATCTGTAATACAGCAATTTCTGTTTCCTGATTATATTCAATAATCTGAGCCTGGGCTTTTACATCATTTTCAATGTCTGTAAGAGTAACATCACCTTTTAAAATTGCAATTTTTGTGTCCCGATCAAATTCCAAAGAATCACAGGTGAATTCCATATTTGTATCAAGATTTTTTCCAGAAATATTTCCTTCAGCTTTTATATATCTGTAATTTTCTCCAGACATTTCAATCATTTCTGCAGAGATTTCTATGGAAGCAGTTTGAACAAATGCAGCCCCAATTAATTTTGTAGTTGCATTACTGTTACCAGTTTGTCCAACCATGCTTGAAGCCGAAAAAACAATTTTTTCTGCATATAAAAAAGAGGAAATAAATAATATAATTAATGCGGAAATAATTTTTTTCATTCTGATTCTATTTCCCCTGTTACCGTTCCATTAAAATGAAAAGTACTGCTAATTCCACTGGCAGAAAATCCTGTTCCAAATATGATAGTATCATTTTTTTCTACCCGAACAGTATCTCTTTTAGAACCAATCAATTGTTCTGTTTTTCCATCCCACTTTAATACATTTGCATGAAATGTTGTATCGTACTCTTTGCTATACAAGGATATTCCATCAAATAATTCAAAAACCTGGGAGTCTAAATCTGCATAAAGCAATCCGCATGATCCCTTTGCATCACTTTCATCATATCTGTCAAAAGTTTCAAATAAAACATCACTGGCATAAAAAATTGAATTACTTTTATATTTTTCAATTTTTTCAGCATTCACAATAACACTTTTTTTGCCATTTTCTACCCTAATCAAAGACGGATTTTCAAAAATAAATTCAGGTGTAACATCTTTAGATACTGCCTCTTCATCATATTTTAATGAGCACCCAAAAATCGAGAAAATCAAAAAGGACAGAAACAAAATCTTTTTCATCTATCTAAAATTATACACCATCCCCCACCTCTCTTCAATTCCTAATTCTTTCTTACTAATTCCAAACTCCAAATTAATATGTTATTATATCCCCATGAGTGATAGATGTTTCCGTTGTTTTAAACCAGAAAATAGTTGTCTTTGTAAATATACATCAGAATTAGACACAGGAATTAAGTTCGTTTTATTAATGCATCCAAAAGAAGCTAAAAGACAAAGGACGGGAACAGGAAATCTTTCTCACATTACCCTAAAGGATTCAGAAATAATTGTTGGTCTGGATTTTTCAAAAAACGAAAGATTGCAACAGTTGCTTCATGATGACAAATATTTTCCTGTAATGATGTACCCGGGAGAAGAAGCTTGGACTGCAAAAAAAGAAGGATTTAAGGAAATAGTTGGAAATAAAACACTTTTAGTTTTAATTCTGGATGCTACATGGTTTTGTTCAAAAAAAATGATAGAGCATAATCCCTTTCTTCTAGAATTACCAAGAGTATCTTTTTATGGAGATTACCGTTCAATTTTCACATTTAAGAGAGAACCACGTCCAGAATATATTTCTACAATTGAATGCTGTTACTATTTAATAAAAGAACTTCAAACAATTGATTTAGTTGATAAAAATCTAAATCCAGAACCATTAATGAACGTCTTTAAACAGATGATAAAACTTCAGCTTACAGCAGAAAACGAACGAATCTTAGGTATTCGTCCTAATTCTCACAGTTATGATGAAAAATATAAAAAAATAAAAGAAATTCCAGATTACGTTAAAAATTAATTATAAGGCTTTATTCCTTCTGGAACATATTCTCCATTAACAGCACCAATCATAGCTTCCATTGTATAATCACAATACCAGCTGTAGCCAAGTAAAACAGAATCTGCCCAGGTAAGATTTTCCACAAAAACAGGTGACATTGTAGATAGAATTATGACTTTTTTATTGGAATTTTTAAAATATTGAGCAATACTCTGATGTTTTTCATTGGAAACACACATTATTATTGTATCACAACCACGAGCAGCATAACTTAAACCATTAATAACCGACTGAACATCTTCAATATTAACAGCGTCATGTCTGTAATGATATGTTGATGAATTAGGATATCTGGCTTTACCTGCTTTAAAGAAACTGTCTAAAGAGCCCGCCAAAAGAATCTTACTTTCATCACTATTTTTAATTGGAAGAGATGTATTTTTTTCTATTGTAATAGAACGACATGCTTGTGAAAGGAAAAATTCTTCGCCTTCCTTATCTGGAACAAATTCGGAAATTTTAGACTCGTCAGGATACAGAGGAACAGGATTTTCAGATTTAAAATATTCCAGCTTAGATTTTATTACTCTATAAGCTGCATCCTTTACCTGTTGTTTAAAATCTGGATTTTCAGACATTTCATCAATATTTTTAGTCCACATAGATTCATTTAGCCTTGCAGTTGATGATGAAAGAATAATGTCATTTCCAGCTTGAATAGCTAGTTTAACAGCATTACTAAATGAACCTGCAAAAGCTGTTGCACCTACCATCTGCATATCATCAGTAATAATTAAGCCTTCATAGCCCATTTCATTTCTCAATAAATCAGTAAGAAAAAATTTAGAAAGGCTGGCAGGTGCTCCTGATGGATCCAATTGTGGAAAACTCAAATGTCCAGACATAATTGCAGGAACATTGTCTTTAATTAAATACTCATAAGGAACCAATTCCCTATTTCTGAAAGTTTGCTCATCAATATCAATTACAGGAAGTTTTCCGTGAGAATCTAAACTTGTGTCCCCATGACCTGGGAAATGTTTTACAGTTGGAATAACACCGGCTGCCATACTACCAGCAGCAAAGGCAGCCCCTAAAATACCACTTTTGTCAGGATCTTCACCAAAAGAGCGGGTTCCAATAATAGTTGAATCGTGATCGGTAAAAAGATCAATAGTTGGTGCAAAATTCATGTTTATTCCCAATGCACGAATTTCTCTACAAATATAGTAAGCACTATACCAGGAATCAACAGGATATCCTGCAGCACCAATAGCCATATTTCCAGGAGTAATGGAAGTATCACCTTTAACATGACGAATCCAACCACCTTCCTGATCTGTTGCAACATATAGGGGAATATTAAAACGATTCTTGGAAGCCCGGCTCTGAAGTCGATTTACAGATTTTGCAACAAGATTAATATCATCCGTATTCCAACCAAAAACCTTTACACTACCAAGTCCCCGATCAACCCACTGAAATAAAAGATTATTTGGTTCTGCACCAGACCATCCAAACATAAGAATTTGAGATAATAATTCAGTATCAGTCATTCTATCAACAATGGCCTGTGCCAGAACATCAGAAGGATAATCGCTCCAGAAGTCAATATTTGAAGGAAGTTTTTCAGCCTGCTCATTTAAATTAATCTGCTGCTTAGAATTTTGAGCAAAAAGATAAAAAGCAGAGCCTGCTGTTAAAATTAAAACAAAAGCGACAATTCCAATTATTGTTTTATATAAAGCAATTTTTTTTTGCATTAGATTAACTTCCCCAAAAACTTTTTATTTATGATTTATTATTTCTTTTGCACGGTTTGCAGCAATCGCTCCATCACTTACGGCAGTCACAATCTGACGGAAACTCTTAGAACGTACATCACCAGTTGCAAAAAGACCTGGAATTAAAGTTTCCATCTCTTCATTAGTTTTAATATAACCACCTTCATCTTTAGGAAGCATATCCACCAAATCAGTTTGAGGAATCATCCCAGTAAAAACAAACACAGCATCACAAAGCAAATCAGTCTGTTCCCCAGTTTTAACATTTTCCAAAGTAACAGATTCAACCTTTACCGAACCATTAATCTTTTTTACAACAGAATCATAAACAGGTTTAATACCTTTTTCCAGCATTTTATCAACAACAGCTTTCTGTGCTCTAAAGGAGTCTCTGCGATGAACAATTGAAACATCATTGGAAATGGTAGAAAGATAAATTGCTTCACTACAAGCACTGTCTCCACCGCCCACAACAATTATTTTTTTATTACGGAAAAATGGACCATCACAAACAGCACAATAAGAAACCCCACGACCAGTAAATTCCTTTTCCCCTGGAACTTCAAGATTTCTATGAACAGCGCCAGTGGCAATACAAAGACATTTAGAATGATATTCAATATCTTTTGTCTTAATAACAAACAAATTATTAGTTTTATCAATTGAAGAAACCTGGACATGGGCAATTTCTGCACCAAAACTTTCAGCCTGTTTCTGCATCGTTTCAATAAACTCATTACCATTAATTGCAGGGAAAACACCAGGATAATTTTCCAACTCATTAATCTGCATAACCTGACCACCAGAAGCAATTCCTTCCAGTACAAGAGTTTTTAACCCTCCCCGAGCAGCATATTGAGCCCCAGCAAGCCCTGCAGGTCCGGCACCAATGATAATATAATCGTAATTTTTAATTTCCATAAAATTTATTGTAACAGAAAAGAAACATATATTAAATATGTAGGTTTAAATAAAAGAAAAATAACAAACAAACTTCCCACAGCGTCTTAGAGTAAAAGTACTACCGCTACAACGTGCCTACGAAGCTGCTCGCTGAAGCTGTTTGGAAGTTATCCATCTCGCTGCGCTCGTCAGCTTCA
>JAHAZJ010000037.1 GCA_018385315.1 Treponema sp.
AAATGGCTACCGCAGAAAAAAGCCTTCTCAAAACCGCTAGATATCGTCGCTAGACGCTAAGGGCGGCAAGGAAACGATTGTTTCCGCCCTTAGAGCCTTTTTGAGAATTCTTTTTTCTGCTCCCGCCATTTTAGGTAACTGCTCCTCGGGTATTTTGATGTTTTCTTTCATTGGTAAACCTGTGCCCGAGAAAAGCGGGGATGTGTTTTATAAATTCTGCCCCTTCCGGGTCCATGGTTTGAATAAAGAAAAACATCCTACAGACATGAAAAATCCATGTATGAAAATGCAGGAAGGCAGAAAGAGGATGGCAAAAACACTTGTAGGGTGGAACTGGTTGTGCCGCAGCTGGTTGATTGCCTTTCGGCAGCTTTTGGATTACAAAGTTTATCTGTAAAATAAGTTACAATTTCAGATAAATCCTGCTCAGCTCTATCCATGATTCGGACATTATAAGCCATGAGTTTTCCTTATTCTTGAAATTGCATCTTCAACAGTAGAATACCTGCCTTTTCTCATATCTTCTTTAGCTTCTTCATCTTCATGACAGAGGGTAGAGATTGCTGTTGTGTTCTTTAAATCCCTTGCTAGTGTACACTAGCAAACTTTTAAAGAAAAAAAATGTTGGAGATTTTACTTTCATCGAAAGTGGCACAGAATGTCATCAACCTAACTACGCATTTAAATGGTGGCGCGGCTTGACCTCGATATTCACTTTGAAGTGCATGTTAGGCGATATTACATAGTTACAGCAACAACATTATAATCCTGAAGAAGTTTCTTACCGCCAGTACGAAGAACCTGCAAGAATCTTTGTGCAGTTCCCTGTGGGATATTTCTACCAGATTCCCATGCTTCTACTGTTTTAGGTGATACACCTAGAACAAAAGCAAAGTTTTTCTGTGTTAAGTTCAAATCTTCGCGAATCTGCTTGATTTCTTTGTCATGATACCGAGGAAGTTCTGCCACAGTAACACTCATTTTTCTTGCATTTGAGGTATCACCTTTTGCATATGCAAGACTTTCGTTGAGACCATTCATAATACTGTCAAATACTTTATTTTCTGCCATCTTGTGCCTCCTTCTCAGCATTTTTTATTGCTGTTACTATAGTTTTCATCTGATTTCGCTCGGCTTTGGTCAGATTTGGCTTTTCATTCTTTGAAAAAGCCGTAAGAAGATAAACATGCTCGGCAAAAACTATATCCAAATATACAATTCTTGCTCCTCCACTTTTGCCACGACCTTCCAAAGCCCAGCGGAATTTCTTAACCCCGCCAGTTCCTTCCAATGTATCCCCACAATCAGGATTTTTGCAGAGATATATTTCCAATTCACCCAAATCATCATTCAAGCCTAATTCTTTCCAAGTGCGGTCAAATTCTTTTGTGATGATGAATTCTCTTGTCATGGTTATAATATACACCCTACTGAATAGGGTGTCAAGTTTATTTATAAGCTACTACCAATATGAATTTTTTGTTGCGATGTACAAAGTTTCGTAGGTTGAATAATAATCATTCATTATGGTTGTATTACAATATTCATAAGGGTAAGAATCTTTGTATTTTTCAGTTTTATCAGCACCATTATTTATCAGAATCCTAATAACTGAATCATTTTTATTTGCATAGCAGGCTGCAATTAAAGGAGAAACTCCATCTTCATCCTTTGCGTTAATTCTAGCTCCATTAGAAATTAAGAGTTGAACGATTTTTGACGATGGATAATACATATAACATTGTGTAAGAAGAGGAGTTCTGCTTTTTTGTGAAGAACATGTTGTGTTTGAATCCGCACCTTTTTCCAGCAATAATTTAGCTGCTTCATAATTATTCTTCTCACATGCAACATATAACATGGTTTTTCCAGAAGCGTCTTTACGGAATACATCAATAAATGGAGCTTTTAAGAATATATTTAATGATTCTGAATTATTACAATCTGTAAGAATATTTGTTTGTAAACTTATGTCCATTTCTTTTACTTGTGAAAGCAAATATTCTGCAACAGAATTTGAGTTACACAGTATTGCGTAATAAAACTGTAAATCAAAATCGTTATCTGTTCTAGAGTTTAAGAGTTTTAATTTTTCTGCTTCATTGAAAGAAATCAGCAACATTTTATAATAAAAAATATTGGACTCCCAATCTTCACCCTCAAACTTCGTAATTGAGTTTATTAAATCTGAAAAATTCTCATTCGAAGAAAAACATGCGCTTTGCAAAGCATTAGTTTTTAAAGCATCATCACTGCAATACTTTAGTAAAACTTTTAATTGTGAGTTTTTTCCTTCTTCTTGTAGCGTTTTGAAAGCTTTTAATTTTTGGAGTGAGTCATAATCGAATAGGTTATCCGTTACTTTTCCAAACTTTTCGTTCCATTTGAAAGAAGGACTATTCAGCATGGCCCAGTCCAATGCATGCCAGGTGTATTTATCTGTAGTTGTTATGTCTGCACCTAGTTCGCAAATCCTTTCTGTAACAGCAGGATTTCTATTACATCTTACAGCCCATATTAATGGCGAATAACCGTCTTTATGACGTTTATCGTTTATATCTGCTCCATTCTTTTTTAAAACATCGATTACATCTGGATTAGATGTGTACATTGCTGCCCACATTATTGGAGTAGTGCCAAATTTATTCTGTTCGTCAATATTTCCTCCTTCTTTACAAAGAAAATCAATTATAGAAGAATTTGGATTTGTCATACATGCAATACTTAAGAGACTCGATGGATACTGTATTGTGATTTTTTCATGAATTTCAGCACCAGCTTTTTTTAGAGATGATAATATATTTACATCACTCGCAAATAAAGCTGCATAAATAAAGACAGGACGTTCATTTCTATCTTTTAATTGAACATTTGCTCCTTTTTTTAAGAGGTAATCAACAACTTTTGTGTTTGACTTAACAGCTGGAACGCTATCCAATGCTTCATAGAGAGCTTTGTCGTCGTCATTTATTATTGCATCCCTAAATTTCGAAATACTTTCTGCATAAGCTGATGGATTTCCACCTAGCACAGCATAAAATAATGGAGAGTAACCTTCAGTATCTAACTCATTGACAGATTTTCCCTGCTTTAGAAATTTCTCTACATCTCTTACTTTTCCAAAAGCACAGGTCTTATAGAAATCGTCCGAAAATTCATCTGCTTTAATTTTTGTATTATAATTTTTTGTTGAATAATCTGCATTTGGCATTTTTAATGCAGATCTAAAATCTTTATTACAAGAAAAAAGCAGTAATGAAATTAAGCATAGAAGTAAGCAGTATATTTTTTTCATTGCTGAGCCTCTACTGTTTTTGCAGATTCTTCAGAAATTTTCTTATAGTACATTGCTGTAACGATTTCATGATAACCGATTAAAAAAATAAGTCCTAAACCGCATGTAATTATACCTATTATAAACCAGCCAATAAAACTTAAATCAAGAGTAAAAAGCTGACCTTTATTTCCATTTGTTAATTCTTTTGATTTGGAAATTGCTTCGCCTGCTGTTAATTCATTTGATTTAGCAAAAACATATTTTGTAAATCCGTATCTGTAGTGAGCCATTATTCCTGGGAAAATAATTAAAAGTGTCCATAATACCGTACAAAGATATTTTTGTACTCCTGCAATTGCATATTCCACAAAATATCTAGATTTTGAAATTGGAGCGAAGATTTTTGTTACTTCGATTTTTTCGTTATTTACAATAGAAAGAGGCACTGTTGAAAGACAAATGTAAAATGGAAAAATCAATGCAGCAAAAATAATAGAGCGGATAAACATATAAATTCCCCAGCATAGCCATTCAACATCAATTGTTATTATTGTTAAATCAATTTCAGAGAAACCTTTACCATAAATAAAATTTGTTAATAACTTTTCCAATGGATTCGGAATAAAAAATACAGCAGCTCCAATAACTCCTGCAATTCCTAAAAAACACACATTACACAAAAGTAAAAGCCAGGTTTTGCCATCCAATAATTTTTTTGCTTCTTTCTTAAATTCTACTCGATTTATGGAAATTTCCATTTTCTTTATCCTCCGTTAATTTTTTTTTGTTGCGAAACGAGCGTAAAGCGAAGTTTCGCAACATAGGAATTTTTCAATTCCTTTGTTCAGTGTACACTGAACAAAATTTTTAGAGAAAAATGTTGGAGATTTTTCTTTCATTGGTAAACCTGTGCCCAAAATGGCGGGGACTATAAGTGAAAAGCATTGCTATGTGAAAGTTTCAATCGTTTATGGCCGTAAATGTGTGATTCTTTTT
>JAHAZJ010000041.1 GCA_018385315.1 Treponema sp.
CAAATTCAGCAAAATCAGAGTGATGAGTGCTATAAGAAATAAATGCATAAAACGCAGCCTGTTATTGTGAGATTTTCTTGAATCCGTTTTCAAGCTGGTCAATCACATTCTTTATAGCTTGATAAAAATCTTCAATCGTTCTATCTGTGCCATAAGTGAAGTAAAAGCTTAACCAATTACCGGAATCTTCAAGATTTTGCATTCTAAACTCAGAGCATCCGGCGGACGCCAAAACCTGCTTAAGCGCTTTTTTGTTTTCAAACTTCTTTTCGGTCTTGAAACCAAGATTTGGAGAATAATTTTCATATTCGAAATATATCCAAAGATTGTCATCAATTTTTTTGTAGACTTGACCGCCATTGTCAGAAAATCCATCCGAAATCAGTTTCTCTGCAATAATACGAGAAATGACCAAATCTTTTTCTTCCCATATATTTGCAAACTCATCTGCAACTTTTGCAAGTTCAAGATTTTCTTTTGAATAAAGTTTTTCGATGATTTCCTTTTTCATAGTATCCTCCAGTTCGGTATTCGTAAGCTCTTCTATGACCGCAATATATTGACGTACAGAAATGTCAACAAATGGCCTTGTGTCAATCTTTTCAATGCATTCTGTGAGCCAGTTTTTTATGTCGTTTTTATACGAAATGCATTGGTATGGAATCTTTGCTTTTCCCAAAGAAAGTCTTGATGGATTATGTCCATCTACGGTCAAATACAGAATTTTGTAGTTGTCTTTATAATTTTTCTTCGCATAATTGTTGTATCTTTGTAACTGAGAAATCTGGTCGCCGGCATCTATTTTGTTTTCTATCAAGATGAGATAGTCTGGATTGTGGAATTTTATGGCAATGTCAAATCTTCCGCCTGTCTTTCCGTCCTCGCTTATCGCTCCGATAGACTCTTCAACAGACACTTCTGCATTTTTGGTATCAAGTTCAGTTTCTATTTTTGTCACTTTTTTTACAAAGGGCTTTAGGAAGTAGTCGCCAAGTCCGTGAACGGCGTTAGGGTCTAGAATCTCGCTCAAAAATGCCGAATGGAGACGCACTTCATTCTTTTGGACTCCCAGAATTTTGAATGTGTTGAAGCATTCGCCAGACTTTTCCCTTTCATCCTGCGCTTTTCTTGCTTTTTTGATTATAGGCTCTACTTTTTCAAGCAAGTCTTTTGTCTCTGAAAATTGCATATAATTTCCTCCGTTATGCAAGGTTTACGCCTTGAAATTATAGTATGCTCAAAGTGCTGGTAGATGGTGTCCTTTACCACTACCATTTGGATGTTTCTGACAATATCCACTTGTAAGATGATCTATTGTTCTTTCTTTATGACCGCAGTATTTGCAATAGTAATCAGATTTTATCGTTCCTTCATATAATTTGTGATGTGCACTATAAGGAGCTGTTGGATGCCTATTACAATGCCCACTAAGTAATAGTTTTAAATTAATCTCTTTATGACCACAATATTCACAATAATAATATTTGATTGAGGTTTTATTGCTTTTTTCTGTCGAGGCTGAATTACTTCCTCTTGTTGAACCTGAACTTCCAGAAGTCGCTCTTTTTGAAGAAGTACTTCCACTAGATAGACTTTTACTAACTGAAGTTGTAAATATTGCAATTAATACAAATATTCCAATACTCAAAACAAGAATTGTAGTTCCGCAAACTGCTTTTCCGATTTTACTTAAAAACCATGTATATGGATTTTTAGTGATAGGAATGTCATTTACAATTCGAATTTTTCTTTTCTTACCGATTGTTGCAAAAATTGATATAAGTCCAATTAAGAAAATGATGCTACTAACTGCAGCCAATGCAATAAATACAATTTCGTTTGTTTCTGTAAATATCGGACAAAAGCAACTCGGCACTATTCCAAGTACTGTTATAAGCCAAGACAGTTCAACGATTTTGAACCATGTCTTTGTATCTATATTTTCATACGATTCAATTTCTTTTTCATATTCAACTTTATGGGCATCTTTATATTCTGTAATTTTATCTTTGAATAAAATGCCATCTGAATCGGGATAATTTCCTGTAAAAAGGCGAATCGTATCGATAATCCACCATATGTAAAAACCACCCATGGTGAAAAGTTGTAAAAAACCGCTTCCCCATTGTCGAAGCAAGAATCTATGAACACCAAGACAACCGAACAAAAGGCAAGTGAATGAAAGAATAAGTTTTCTCTTTATAGGATTTTGTTCTTTGTTTGATGATTTTTTTAGTGAACCATTAAATAATGAATACATTGATAAAAATGTTCTAATCTGCTCATTTAACCATTTTGAGATTTTCTCTTTTTGCGAGTTTTCTTCTAAAGATGTAAATCTCGTATCAATTTTAATTTTTTCTTGAATCTTATTTCCATTTTCGTCATCATCTAAATGTTTTAGTTTTGATACTTTTTCATTACAGTCAGATTTTAATACTCCGAAGAGAAGCTGGTTTTCATATTTTTTGTCTGTGGAAAATCCTGCGAAAAATGCAAGTTCGGTTTCATTAACTTTTACAGAAAATTTTATTCCACTTGTTCCGTTTTCTGCATAATAAGGGGTGTAGGAGTTTATTTGATATTTATTGCTTTGGAAAGCTTGAAGAGCCAACTGAATAAGATTGTAAATTTTTCTTTTTTCTAAATCGTCCATAATTTTCCTCTTATAAAATGAAAATAGGTGGACTTTTCTTGAAACACCAAGCAGCCCAGTGGGCTGTCCGCCTAACTATAGCCTTAAACAGCGGCAAGCTTGACTTGCCGTCTGCTTTGAAGGCGTTGTTAGGCGATTTTCTATATCAAACGATACATTTGTAACATTTCTTTGTTATTTTTTGATAGAATTTCATTGTCCAAAAATTTAAAATGCTGTGATTCATAAAAGTCTGTCAGTTTCTTTATTTTTTCACATTCAAGAAAAACCGTTTTGCCACTGGTAAGATTCAAGACATTTTTTACCTGCTTTAGAACAATATCCATTAGGTCAGAACCGTTTAGTCTTATATTTGAACTGAAATTCTTGCTAAACTGAGCAATAAGAATTGCAGGAACTTTATATGACTGCGAATCCTCGTCATAATAGCCAAAACGGCTTATCTGCTTTTGCTCAGTCTTTGACAAAGAATTAGTTTTTATCGTCAGCATTTTGCTTGCCAGTGTAAAATACCCCAGAACTTCTAATGCGCCGTCTGTCGAAACCACAATATATGTTGAAGAAGTGTTTAGCCTGCAAGATTGAATCGCTTTTTCCTTGAAGAATTGCTCAACATCTTTGTTTATGGAAGAAAAAGAAGATGCCATTTTTGTGAACAATTCTTCTCCGCCTTCCATATCAAGCAGTTCAAAAAGCCGGATTATCTCAAAACTATTTTCTTGAAGCATTAATCAACTCTTTGAGTTTTTCTTTTGAAAGGATTTCGATATTTACATCTCTAAGAGGAGGATTTTTTTCTTGCTCAGTAAATAATTTTACAAAATTACTGGCTTCTTTCTTTGAGCTGATTACAAATGATTTTTTCAAACTTGATGTAGCCATACAAAACCTCCTCTTCAGAATCTAAGTATAATATACTCTGTTTTTATTTTATCGTCAATTGATAAGGATTCTGTATAATTACTTGGTACAAAACTCCAACAATTCTTTAGCCTGTTCCAAATTGATTTTCTCCTGTGATTTTTTCTCCTCAACTGTCTTCTTTTGAATAAACTCAGTTTTGTAGCCATATTTTTCGAATGAAAGAACTGCATCAATAGTTTTACCACTAGAGTGGCAAGCACAGAAAATAATATCACAATTATTATCTGCAAGTTTTTTATTCCATCGTTCAATCCAGCCAAAATCATCTCCACGAGAGTTAACTCCGATTTTGTGCCCATTTACGCTCGTAATAATACCCACAAAATCATAGTTATCAGAATCTGCAAAGAACTGAACATAGTCATCTTCTTTGTCGTCTTTATAATTTTCAAGAATATATTTCCAAAGTTTTATAATTGTATAAGATTTACCTGTGTTTGGACTTCCTTGCAAGCAGATGATTTTTTTTTAATCATAATTATTCCTCAAGTTACAAACCTTTATAATAGAGATAAAGACTGCCCCATGGCTCATAGTTTTCTAAGCATTTAAAACTTCTTGCATTTTGAAATTCTCCACTATCATTATGAGTAACATCAATTAATTTTTCATTTTTCGTATGAGCGGCATCTGTGTATGAATACCATCCGTCAATTTGCATGAAGTAAACAAAACTTAAGCCACCTGGTTTATAAAATGCACCAGGTTTAATTTCTACAAGAGCATTGCTTAAATAAACATCTTCTAGATATTGTGCCATTATTGCACCTGTTTCAATTGTTGTAATACAATCTGGAATGAACAATACCTTTAAGGCATGTGATTTTTCTCCAGTTGAAACAACTGTATCCATAAATGAATATTGTTTCAAAACTGCAATACCAGCAGTCATTTTCATATCAAGACAGAGTTCTTTTTCTTTTTGTTGAACAATTGCTGTCTTTATAATTTCTAAAGTGTCATCAGTAATTGTCCCTGTCATATTTATCCGATAATCAACCTTTTTCCCATTGTCTAGAATTGGATTTGCAATCACAGTCTTTCCATTTACATACGCTTCAGGGTTTTCAATTACTGTCGCTATATTACTTTCTGTAACAGCAATAGCGTCCCAAACGGCATAAAGAGTTGTATTGCCAGTTACTGAATAATTTTCTTCGTCTGAATAATCTTTATCTGTGGAATTTTGAGTTTTACTCCAGCCTACGAAACGATAACCTGCATCTTTTGTAAATGTATTCTTTAGAAGTTTCTGCGGTTCACCATAAGTGAACTCCTGCGTAACATTCTCACCAATTCCGCTGTTTGCATTAAATGTAACAGTGTATTTTTCACCTTTCCATTGTGCTGTATAAGTTTCATTTTTCGAATATGTTTCTTGAACTTCTTTATCCCATCCTGTGAAAACATAACGACTTCTTGTTACTGATGGAACTGAAACGCTTGCGCCATATTTTCCTGTTTGAGTTTTTGTGGAATTATATGAAACAAAAGTAAGCGTAATAATATCCCTGTCGTAATAAATATTTACAACTGTTGAACCATCTTCTGATATTGTTTTTTGGTCTATTGTTTTTGCATTAAATCCAGCATAGTTTTTTGATTGGGCTGAAGTTTGTAAACTTACAGTTCCATTTAGAATTTGTGTATCATCGGTTGCGAGTGTATATTCGTCATCTTCTATGTTCTGTTTCCAATGCTTAACTGTGTACTGTGCTTCTGCCATTTTAGTCCAAGAGGCTGCATATGTAGCAGAATTTTCAAAAATGACAGGAAGAGAATTATCCCATGAAATAAAATTATAACCTTCCCTTGCTACTTTTGGAATTAAGTTTTCAGAAACAGTTGCACCGTATTTTCCTTTTATAGTTTTATCAGAACTGGTTCCATCACTCCATATTCCGCCATTTGCTGAAAAAGTCAGAGATATTAGATTCCGTTTATAATATATGTTGATTGTCGTACTTCCATCTTTAGAAACTGTTTTTAGATAGTTAGGATTCTCAGTTGGTTTTGCGAAACCCGTATATGACTTTATAGAGGCTTGAGTTTTACTTCCTACGATTCCGCTTAATGTTTCTGTTTCAAAAAGTGTGTAATTGTCATTATCAACATTCTCTTGCCAATGTTTAACTTGATATGTCGCACTTATAGGGTTATAACTCGCAATATAAGTTTCATCGATAGTAAATATTGTTTGTACAGTTTTATCAAAAATTGTTTCATATCCTTCTTTTTCCAAGAGCAAAGGCGTAGATTGCCCAGAGGCTTTGTTATACATAACTGTAGCACCGTATATTCCGCTCATTTTAATATCAGCAGTTGTATTATCCCACCATTTTTCACCATTAGATTTAAATGTCAGCGTGATTGTAATTCTGTCGTAGTAAATCCAAACAGATGTTTTTCCATCAGCAGTTATTGTTTTCTGTGTAATTGAATGTGTTGGAGAAAGAACAAATCCTTCTATTTCTATTGGTTGAGCTTCTGTAAGTTCACCTGGAATGCCATAAAAAGTATCTGTATTCTTACCTTGATAACCGTTGCCGTCTAATGCTTGAAGCATATAAGTAACTTTATATGGCACTTTTGTATTTTCTACCCAGACTACAGAATAAGTCATATCTTCTAGAAAAACAGTCTGTACTTCTGAATCCCAGTGCCCTGTGTAATCTGTCAACATTGGCAAATCAGGAACTGTAACATTTGCTCCGTATTTTCCGCTTATAGTTTTATCTGTCGTTGTGCCATCTGACCAAGTTCCACCGTTAGCAGAAAAAGAAAGAGTTACAATGTTTCGATTGTAATAAATCTCAATAACAGTGCTTCCGTCGGGTGAAATTGTTTTTTGATTAAACGATTGAACAGTAAAACCTTCATAAGTTTTTGCACTTGCGTTTGTAATAGAATTTGTTACACCTGTAAGAATTTGAGTATCTGCTTCACTAAGCGTGTAATTATCATCTGTTATGTTCTGTTGATAATATTTCACTGTATACCGAGTTCCGTTACCTTCCGTCCACTGAGCATAAAGCGTAAGGTTTTCACTTAGCGTAATTTCTGCACCGTCGGAATATTTAGAACCTGTTCCATCTTGCTTTGTATTCCATTCTGTAAATACATAACCTAATCTACTGAATGATAATTCAGAAACTGTTTTTAATGATGTATTTCTATTTTCTTGGATAATCTGACTTCTTACAGTTGGATTTTGACTTCCATCATTCATATTGAATGTAACTGTATAAATTGGTTCATTGGTGGAATTTTTTATCCATTTTGCAGTCAATATAATATCAGAATTAATTGGTGTAGAGAAATTAAAAATTGAACTGCCGTTATACCAATCAGAAAAAATATATCCTTCTTTTGTTGGATTATTTGGCTTTGACGCTGTTTTTCCCTTTTCGATTGTCTGAGATGTTACCTCACTTCCACCATCGGAATTGAAAGTTACTGTGTAATAAACTGTTTCAAGTGTTGGTTCAACGCTTGTTGGATTCTCACAAGAAATAAAGAAAAATGACAAAAAACTGTATATAAACAAGCAAAAAGTAATTACTTTGATTTTATTAGTCATATTCAAAACCTCCGAAATTTTTCTTAGAAATTGTTAGAGGATTTTTTTCTTGTAACACAAGCGGGCCAGTGGCCCGTCCGCCTAACAATGAGTTAAACCGCAAACCGGCTTGACCGGTTTGTCGGCTTTGAACTTCTTGTTATGCTATTTGCTTACAACTTGGAATTTTATCTAGATCATTTCCAAGTTTTTCTTGTATTTCTCTTAAGTCAAGCTCATTCTGCATGTTAAGCCAGAATT
>JAHAZJ010000046.1 GCA_018385315.1 Treponema sp.
ATTAATTTCATAAGAAAATTATATACCGTCTATTTCGCAAAATCAATTTTTTTTTAATTTTGCGAAATGATACTGCAATCTATTACTCAAAAATGAAAAAATTGCGATTTTGCGAAATGAAATCATGTACAAATTTCTCGAAATCCTGTGCATGAAGTGTATATTTGCACAAAATAGGGGAAATTTTCCTCTAATTTCCTCTAATTTCCCTTATTTTATTTTCAAAATCTTCTGCTCTGAGATATCCAACAAGACGCTGATTTAACGGATATGTTTTTAATAATCCCATTTGAACAAGTCCCTCTAAATCAGATCTAATTGTTTTAACGGAAACTCCCAATTCTGTCTGCAAGTCTTTACAGATAAATATTGTACTTGGTTTTTCAGTTGCAATTTTAATGATTTGAGCCTGTCGTTCGTTAATACCTATTATTGTCTTGAATTCAAACAATGCAGCCTGCTCTTTAGCTTTTCGTTCAAGATATTTCGTTAACTCAATAAACGCTTTATTCAGAACTACAAGATTATAATTTATAAAATATCCTAAATCATAATCATCATGCTCAGTATACAAAAAGACTTTTTCATATTTATCTTTTGAAGCATATATGATTCTTGAAATCGATAGAAATTCTGTAAGCCAATATCCCTTCTTAAGCATATACCAATAAAACAGTGAACGAGCCGTTCTGCCATTTCCATCAGTAAAAGGATGTAAAAATGAAATTACAAAGTGGATAATTATTGCTTTTATAATTGGATGTATGAAAGTTTCATCTTTATTTGCAAAATCACATAAATCATTTAGAACCGTTTCAATTTCGTTGTAGTCTGGAGGATTATGAGCAACTTCTCCGGTTATATTATTTGAAACGACTATATCATTGCTGTCTCTGAATTTGCCTTCTTCTTTTGGATTTTCCAGAGTTTTTTCTGTTATCTGTCTATGTATTTCTAATAACAGCTCTTTGGTTAAAGGTTCATTTTTATTTTCAGAAAGAAATCGAATTGTTTTATAATTATTAAATATCATTTGCTGACTTGGATCTTTAGGCTTTTTTTGCTTACGAAGCATTTCCTTGGCAACCTTTCGCGTTGTAGAGGCACCTTCCATCTGGCTGGATGCTATTGCTTCTTCCATAATTGAACTAAGCAAATAATACTGTTTTGTTTTTTCAGTTATCAGATTATCAGAAGATAAAGTACCTCCAAAATTCATATCAAAATCGTGAAGGTATTTTTGCATAAAATCATTCATCTTGTATTTGAAAATATATTTTCCAAAGGAAACTACACTAGACATACGAGATAATTTAATTGCCGCCCAAAAATCTTTTGGATTTATTCCTTCTGGTGCATTATATTTTACCTTATCCCAATAGTAATAGTTTTCGTCTACTTTTCTGAAATAGCTTCGATACTCGGGATTGATTATTAGAGAAACAGCTGCTTCAGGATTAAAATCTGATTTTGGTGGATCTTCAATCATAATTTAACTATAACATAGGTTCGTTGTGCTGGCAAGAAAACAGGGGAAATTTTCCTCTAATTTCCCTTATTTTTCCTTTATTTCATGAGTTCTATTTCGCAAAAACGATAAATTTTCAATTTTGCGAAATGAAAACATTTTCTATTACTCAAAATTGATATTTTATTAAATTTGAGTAATAAATATACGTTGTTTTACTCAATTTTAAAAATTTTTCGATTTTGTGAAACGAGTTCATGCATGAAGGGTTATTATACCTCCAGCTTGCCGCTCATGAGGCGTGGTAATAAGAGGTCGCGTTGTTGGGTTAGGTTGGTGATTTGTTGCTGAAGATTATCAACTTTCGCAAAAATATCGTTAGCAATTTTATTAAAATTATTACATAAAGATATTTCAGGTAAAATGAACTTCATTGAAGCGAAATTGTTATATCGTAATGATGGAACAGTTGCACCTGTAGCAACAGATAAAAAATATTTTCTGTTAAGCATAAGAACATAAAAAAGAAATTTTCCAAAATCAGGGTATTTAGGCTCCACACAATAACATCGCTGATGAAGATTAAACTTTCCTTTGTAATATCGAGGAATAAAAGATGTACCTTCTCCAGGGACAATAATAGCCTCACAATCTTTTATCCATTCATTGCTTTTCTTTATTTCTTGTGAGCGATCAAATAATGGATAAATTCCATCATCTTCGGCATCTTCCCTATTACATTTTCCCGTGGAAATATGTGCAAGCGTACCAAGTTTCTCAACCTTCCAACCCTCTGGTATTCCATTTTCAAACTTTGCATTTTGCCAGCCGGGGAAGCGGAAGCGGACGAACCATTCTTTGTAGAGTTCGCTTGCGGCGGTTTGCAGGGCTTCTATCTGCTTTTTGTAGTTTTGTATGAGGTTGTCGTAGGCTGATAGTATTGAGGCGATTTTTTGTTGGGTGGGGAGAGGGGGAAGTTGAACTTTAATTCCATAATAAGTTTTTGATGTCATACTCGGAATACTTGCACCTGAATCAAGTCCACTTAAATCAAATGTTCTTAATAATCTGTATAAATAATATGGATGAGTAATATCTTGATTTATGATTGTATAATAACAGGTATCAACAGTCCAAAATTTACCCTTAATATATTGAATATTATTTAATGTACCTTTTCGAGGAAGAAGAACACTTTCACCATCATACAAATAACGGTTGGCATATCTCATAATACCGCCACTTCCTAAAACTGGATATTCACCATCTGGTAATGATGAATGATCTTTTCCATTTCCTATTTTGAGAACATCTTTTAATTTATATGTAGTTGTTTCCATCTTCTCTTTCCTAATTCTCTTTTATAGCTCCCGAAACACATGACTGTAGCTGGCGTGCAGTCATGGCGTAGCGTTCAGGATGACGGTTTTCACAGAGACGCCGTTAGGCGGCTCGAATCCGTGTGACAACTTCCTGCCCGCCTGTATTTAACTAAACAACGGTTCTATCTTCCAATCAGCAGGGAACCCCATTGATGGCAATTGTTCTGGTCTTACCATCTTCATAAGTTCCTTTAACTCCGCCACAAATGTATTATTCGGATTACAAATATCCAAAAAATTTTTAATAATGCATATCGCAGCATAAACTCGATTAGGATTAGGCCAAGAGCTAACCCAATTACCTTTCTGTGGCACGACAAAAACGGGCGTTGTTATTAACTGACGTGAATAAAGTCGTCCATGATGAGCACATATATTTCTAACTATATTTATCACCTGAAACCAAGTTGCAAGTTTGTTACCGTCAGCTTTTTCAAAACCAAAATAATTGCAGATGCTTTCTTTTTCTGCAAGCTGAGGCTTCATATTCTTAAAGAATTTACTTATCGGTCCAAAACTTGAAGTTTCAAATATCATCCATGAAGGAGGATTCGGGGATTCTGGGTATGTTGTTTCATAATGATTTTTAAATTCCTCAGAAGCCCTGTTCCAATCATTCTGTAAAAATGCTAAATCAGAATTGAATGCATTCTGGCTTTTAAATAAACGGTTGTTCAGATACCAAGTTGCACCCAATGTCAGAGAAACGAGTGTCATGCGAGTTTTCAATGCAGTCTCAATAAAACTTATGCTGGAAAATAACAAAGTTCTCAATTTTAGATCAAAATTAAAATCATTCCAAATATAAGACCATTTTACATTTGGCAAAAAGGGAGAATCAGGCACAGAATTATCTTGATATGGATATGTATAACCACGTAATTTATAATAATTTACGGATTGGAATATCTCTGTCAATTCACTTTCAGAAATATCTTGCAATCCATTTGAAATTAATTTTTGTGCTAAGTATTCTGGTGTTCGAGGTGGTTTTGAAAAAATCATTTTGTCCTCCTGATAAAAAACTCAAAAGGGCAAAAAAATAACCCCGCGTGAGACGCATTGTTAAGAGGCGTGCAGGGTCTTGTTAACCCTAATTTAAAGTCATTTATAAAAATTGTCAATACTTTTTTCATTCCCCGAACAACTCCTTCAAATTATCTGCTATTCTAGCTTCGAGAGTTGCGGCTTCTTTGCTTAAGTTACCAAGTTCGGTATTGAGACCCAGCATTTTGGCTTTGAACTCAGCTTCTGTCATGCCATCGTCTTCGATTACAACTCCTACGTAGCGGCCGGCGTTGAGGGAATAATCCTGGTCGCGGATGCCGTCTTCGCCTTCTATGCTAGCGGCTTTGCAGAGGCCTATTACATCGGTGTAGGTTCCGTCCGGGAAGCGTTCGTTGAGCCAGTCGATCTGTGACTGCCAGTAGACTTTTGTTTTTACTTCTTTGTCGTCGTTGGCTTCTGGTGCGGCTTTAAGGGCGGTGGTGTATTCTGCTATGAGGTCTTTAAAGGACTGGGTGTCGCCGTTGTAGAGCCGGGTGATGATTCCTAGATTTTTTATCTGCTCGTCGCTGAACTTTCTGTGAGCGCGGTCTACCTGGGTAAAGATTGAGCGGGCATCTATAAAAAGGATTTTGTCTTTTTTCTGCTCGTCTTGAATTTTCTGTTTGTCGAAGAACCAGAGGGTTGCAGGAAGGGTAACGGAAGAAAACATATTGCTTGGAAGGGTTACCATCTGGCTGATGATTCCTTCTTCTATCATCTTTTTGCGGATTTCCAGTTCTGAACCGCCGGCATCGCTTGCGGAGTTTGCCATAACAAGGGCTGCTTTTCCTGTAGCGTTGAGGGAGCTTGCAAAATAACTTATCCAAAGATAGTTTGCGTTTGGAACTGTTTCTTTTTTGTCGCTGCCTTTTTTTGCGGTTTTTGATTTATTCTTTGGAACGCCATAAATGTTAAAGCGGGGGTCGTCCTTTACTTTGTCGTAAACAACTTCGTCTACATTGAAAGGCGGATTTGCCATTACGTAATCAAAGTTGCCTACTGCGTTGTGAGGGTCTGAATAAAAAGAGTTTGATTCTACAATTTCGCCGCGGACATTGTTCAAAAGAAGATTCATTTTTGCAAGCTTTACGGTGTCAGGTTCTTTTTCCACGCCGTAGCAGCGGAACTTCATTACTTCATCAGAAGTTTTGTTGTGGCGGTGCATAAAGCGGGCTGCCTGTACAAACATACCACCCGAACCACAGGCTGGGTCTAAGATTTTCTTTTCGCCATTTTCCGGCTGGAGAACTTCTACCATGTAACGGACTACGGTTGCCGGTGTATAGAAGGTTCCTCCGTCTTTTCCTTCCTGAAGGGCAAATTCGCCAAGGAAGAATTCGTAGATTTCGCCAAAGAGGTCTACGCTGATGTTTTCTGGAATATCCATAAAGATGCGCATGATGTTGGAAAGAAGTTCCGGTTCTTCTTCGGGCACAAGCTGGCCGTATACTTCTTTTGGAAGAACGCCATCCATCTTTTCATTTTCCCGTTCTATGGCTTCCATTGCCTTTTTTACAAGGGTTGCTTTGTTTGCATCATCGGGCGCATCGTTAATTGTTGTGTAGTAAGCTTCTGGCGGAAGGTAAAAGCCGCAGTATTTGATTGAAATGTCCTTTATGGATTTTTCGGCTCGCGTACCTTTTGATTTATTGTATTCGGCTTCAATTTCTGCTTTGTGCTGTTTGTAAAGAATGTCTGCATAGCGGAGGAAGATGAGGCCTAAGATTGGCTGTCCGTATTTGTTTGCTGCTAAGTGGGCACCTGCACGAAGAACATCGGCGGCGTGCCAGA
>JAHAZJ010000051.1 GCA_018385315.1 Treponema sp.
TTTCAACATATTGTTTTGTACGGAGAATGTGTCCGCCTGTGCTATCATCTTTATTTTCAACAAGGGTAGAAAAGCCGGAAATCATTTCGTAATTGTGTTTTTCAAGGCGGCGATATGAAGGATCTTCCATGAGTAAGTAAAATCCCAGAATAAAAGCAGCGGGCACTATTGAGGTAATAAGAATCTCAGGGAATATAGACTGCAAGATCATTACTGTAAGTGAAACTGCCAGAGAAACAATCACTCCAGCATATCTGTTTTTCTCAATTTTTTTTCGATAAAAAGTAACGACAAAAAAGAGGAAAAGAAAATAAACCAAAGCGTTAATATAACATGCAATTACAGAAAGTCCCATGGAATAATTCGTTGTTTTGCAAATTACATAATTCAAATCTTTTATAAAGATAAAAATTGCAAGGACATTTATGACAAATGGAGAGCATAAAAGAATCTTTTTTATTGTTGATTTAGGAAATCCAAAGGTTGCATCACAAAGATAAATAAAACTGAGGAACATAGTTACATCTACGGCGAGGAAAAACAGACAGTGGAAGTATTGTTTAACCATAGCGGAACAGTATCAAGATGATTTACTGTCCATGCGGTGAGTCCATCAAAGAAAATGAACCATGGACTTACAATCAGAAGTGCATCAAATAATTTGTTGCAACTTAAATTTCTGTTTTTACCACTTGTTTGGCGAATATAATTAAAGGTTATAAAAAGAACAACAAAAAGACTCCCAATCTGTAGTTTGAAATAATGCATTTTTTCCTCTAAAAATAATGATTATGATTATATTATAACGAAATATTAATAATTGAAAATAAGAGAACGTTTAAAATGAATAGTGCAGATGGCACTATTCATTTTAACTCGAGTTTTTTGCAATTGCTGACTATCTTCATATTTCTGAAACCAGCACTCTGAAATTACTTGAAGCATTAGGTGGAGAATGTGCAGGTCTCATTTCATTTTTAAGTGAAGATGAAGATGATTTAGTTTCTAAAGAAACAAGTTATAAACTCGATTCAACGCCTTCATCAGTAAGATTTTTGCCAGGCATTTGGTATCATGAGTACATCAAAATATCAGAATGATGGAGGACCAGGAATTCTAAAAATATGTGCTTTTTAATTATGTGATGGGCAATTGTGATAGTCATGGAAAAAATTATTCTCTGCTTTACAAAAATAATCGTGTAGAACTTTCTCCTTTGTACGATGTTGTTTCCACAATAATCTATTCAGGTCTGACAGATAAACTTTCAATGAAAATTGGAAAACACTACGAGATTCAGAAAGTAACCCAAGAAGATTTTTCTCTTCTGGCTGAATCTTTGAACATTAAGTACTCTGTTCTTTCAAATATATTTGATGATTTTGTTAAAAAGTACATAAATGCTTTTGATGAATTAAAAAAATGCTGAAGCCTTCGTGCTAAAACCCGACAGTAGGCTTCTAATTTTAAACTAACAGTTTACTATTACTTTATGCAGATTCCTTTTATAATGTTCGTATGGAATACTCATATTCAATTAAACCTGCAAAACGAACTGTCGTTGATATACCGGCTACCTCAAGACTCCTAAAAGAACTGCGAAATAAAAATGGATATAGCGTAAAGCAGTTGCAGGAGATTTTTGGATTTGAGACTCCTGTCGCTATATATGCCTGGGAAAATGAAAAGAGCAAGAATATTCCTTGCATAGAAAACTTTGACATTCTTTCTAAACTGTATAAATGTCATGTTGAAAATTTATATATTTTGAAACAGGTTGATTTCTCAGATTTACAAGTACGCGAAAATACACCTGAATATAGAACTTATAGAACTCTAGTAAATCACTTGCTTGAAGGACTTGCGGATATTGAAGAAGGGCGGGTCCAGGATTTTGAACAGGCAATGAAAGAAATCAGGAAAGAACTTGAAATATGAGTCGGTGACAATTTGTCACCAGCTCAAAAGGAAAACAGATTAATGGGAATGAGAAGATTATTTATCATCAGAAAAGATTTACATTTATCTGCAGGAAAGCTCGGTGCAATGGTTACACATTGTGCGGAGGGATACTGGATTTAGGGTTTATTACAAACCCTAAAAACGGAAGAGTCAAGGCCTTGAGCGAAGCGTGCCTAGACCGGCCGCATTACAAAAACAATCTGTGAAGCAAAAAATCTAAATAAATTACTCTAAGCTCGTGAAATGGCTCTGAATCTTGGGTGGACGAAAATGGTGAAGACCGATGTGGCGCATAGTATCAGTAAGAAGTTTCAGTTGTATAAGGATTAATTAATTCGTTTTGCTCGTAAACTAATTCATCAATTATTCTGAAATCATAGATATTATTTTCAATGCAGAATTGTTAAATAGTATCTATGGTGTCTACTGGTGAAAAAACGCATGATACTTTAGATGAAGATATAGAATAAAATGAATGGACTTCTTGGGACGGTTCTGGTTGGGAACACATATGGAAACGTTATCTTACTTACCTCTTTATAGAATATGACAAATTAAATGAAAAAATAAAGAAAGATTTTATGATATTCGAAACTAGAATTTCTTATGGAGATTTATGAGATTTTTAGTGATATAGAGTCCTATACTTTGATTGTTGTACTAGTATTGAGAAAACTACAATCACTAAAGTACAACTTGAATGACAAAAATCATAATAGGTTGTATATTCAAACTATCACTTCTACAGAGCGTTTCTTTTACAGAAATCTTAGAAGTAGTGCTCGTTGAGCACCTTGTATTTTAAGAAGGAGAAACTGAGATGAAAGCAGTTTCTAACATTTTCAGATTGCAAACATTAAGACTGTCTCAGCTCTCTCTGCAGGTTCCAGCTTTTTATGCAGCAGGGCCTCAGCTTGTTACAGGGAATGTTTAACGGGTTTTGCTTTATTGGCCAGACTACTTTTGGAAATTTTGTAAGGAAGACCAACGCTTAATTTTTTTTTACATGCGTTGGCTCCCGGAATGAAGGAGAAACGGATGTGTAAAATTAATAAGCCAGTAATCAACGTAGCAGCAACTGCTGCAAAAATCAAAGAATGCCGAATCCGTGCAGGTTATTCGGTACGTGAAATCCAAACTATTTTCAATTTCTCAAGTCCTGAGGCAATTTACGTATGGAAGAAGGGTAAGTTCGAATCTTACTGGGAGAACTTTATGTAGTGATAGCTCAATTGGTAGAGTTCCGGCCTTCCAAGCCGGTTGTTGCGGGTTCTAGTCCCGTTCACTACTTATTATGTGAAAGTAGCTTAACTGGCAAAGCGCTGGATTGAAAATCCAAAGTAGATGGTTCGAGTCCAGACGAAAGAAGAATTATAGAACGTCTTTAATGATTTAAATTTTAGACTGTGTTATATTAAAATCACAAAGCGTTGAAACGACGCAAAAGTTGGCTTGAGCCGGCTTATTTCTTACATGGGGTTTCAGAGATGAAAACTATGAGTAATTACATTTCTAATTGTCTCAATCATAGCAGTCATTCATGGTCGGAATGTCATTTCTCTGAACATTCTTGGTGTGAGAATGAAAGCTGTCATGAAAACAGTTCGTCGAACTGTAAATCAATTTTTGTAAGCGGAGTTTCTGCGTAACCTTCCTTTTTAGGCGTTGAAGCTCCGAACTGTAAGGAGTTATCAACGTGAAAACTACATATCTTAAACCTGTGCTGGATTTAGAGGCTACAGGTACAAAAATCAAAACAATAATGAAACAGAAGGGAGTTACTCCACGTCGGTTACAACTCATTATGGATTTTCCATACGTTCAGACTATCTATAACTGGTTTGCCGGCAAGAACATGCCAACGCTCGATAACCTCGTTGTGCTTGCTCAGGTGCTTGGAGTAACTATGGATGATATTGTTGTAACAAAGATGATTGATTTTGAAATTGATGATGTGGAGGGCGTGGAAGCAATTATCGCTTGAATCATTAGAGTCTGTAGTTCAGTGGTAGAACGGTAGTCTCCAAAACTATTCACGGGAGTTCGATTCTCTCCAGACTCGTAGAATCTGTAGCCAAGCTGGTTAAGGCAACGGTCTGCAAAACCGTGATCGTGAGTTCGAATCTCATCAGGTTCTCTTTTTTATGTGAGCGTTGGCGGAAAGGTGAACGCGCTTGATTGTGGATCAAGATTTTACCAGTTCGAGTCTGGTACGCCCACCTATTTTAGGAGTAATGGCAGAGTGGTCGATTGCGGCAGCTTGCTAAGCTGTTATAGCAGTAATGCTATCAAAAGTTCGA
>JAHAZJ010000057.1 GCA_018385315.1 Treponema sp.
GTTATTTGATGATTAATCTTGTTGATAATCAGGATTTGTATTTTGGTGGCAAGAAGATGGATAAAGGTGCATTTGTAGAAGTAAAAGCCCTTGGAAATATCGACGCCGGCCAGAGCGATAAGATGACAGCAAAAGTTTGCGAGATTCTGAACACTCAGTTGGGGATTCCTGGAGATGCGGTGTACGTAGCATATTTTGGAACCAGTAACTGGGGATGGAACGGAAGTAATTTTTAGTTATAATAAACTAATCGGGGCTGTAGCTCACCTGGCTAGGGCGTTTGAATGGCATTCAAAAGGTAGTCGGTTCAAGTCCCATCAGCTCCAAAAGTAGTAAATATTTTGAACAGTATTAGGAGAAAAATGGAAGATAAGTTATCAAAAATTCCTTTGTCAGAATTATTAAAGATGAATCCTGAAAATCCATCTTTATGTGAAAACGAATATGGAAAAAGACAAACCGTATTGGAATTATCACAAAATATAAATTTAAATAAACTTGAAAGATGGTTTCTTGTACAGAAGAAAAATGTTATACTAGGGTTTCTTTATAGTAAAAAAGAGTATTATTAATTATTTGAGGATAAGAATGAAGCTGAAAAACAATGGAATCAACTTAATAGACGTTGTTGCGGTGCTATTGTTACTTATTTTATTAATGAATCAGAATATGAGGATGAAATTATAAAAAGTATAGAAGATTTAATGAATACAGATATTTATGAGCGTTGTCAATCATTAATACGTAATAATTTTAATAATATTTATGAATACGAGAGATATGCTGAAATTGATATAAGAAAATAAGATTCATATTAATTGAATTATGTCTATAACACGTTGGGAATCAGAAAGTAATATAGTTCCTAATGAAGGATATTTTACAACATTGAAAGAACGTAATTCAAAGTTGTGTAATATTGATTTACCAATAGTTCGTAAGGATTTTAAGACTTATTCATATTCCAAATTGATTGAGATGTAGCATTCGGTTGTGTTCAATGGATTTGAGTATGGATGGAAGGCGTGATTACTATTTACGATCACAGAATGTACAGATGGGGTAATTGAATTTAATATTGCCTCTTTTTTTTCCACATTTATTACAAAAATCAAATGTGGGGGCAATGATATTTTTTGATTCCATAAAACAACTTCGACATAAATATTTGTTTTTTGCATATGGAATTGGAGTTCCGCACTTTATACAAAAAGCTTCGGTCCTTTCTTCTATTTTCTCGTTATTAGATTCATTTGTAGAATCTTCCTGTTCTGGTTTATATCCCATTTGCATATAATAATCACGTTTCCAGATTTTAGTATTACATCCTTTTCCATCCCTTGTGTAATTTGTACAAGCTAAGAAGAAGTTCTTGGAATCACTTGATTTTGCAATTAAATATCCTTCGCAATCAGGACACTTCATTATTGATAATTTTCCAGCATCTAATTTGTTAGTCATAAAATCACAAATTTCTGGTTCATTTGTACAAATCCACAAATGAAGGCCATAAGCTTCTTTATATTTGTGCTGAAGTGGATAGCCACATATAGGACAGGCTTTTTTGAACTTACTTTCTGTAGATACTTCTTCGTTCCAGTCACCCTTTAGAACAACATTTTTGTAATCATTTTTGATTTCTAGCAGGAATTCAGAAGGATTTTCTTCAGGAGCAACAAAATATACTCTATTCTTAGTTCTTGTCATTGCAACATAAAATAATCTTCTTTCTTCTGCAGCTTCAATTGTATTATCTCGTTTTATTACATAGTTAAGAACTGGATCATCTTCTATTTTTGAAGGGAAACCGTAAGTTTCATTTTTTCCATTTATAACGATTACATTATCGTATCCGAGACCTTTAGATGCATGAGCAGTCATAAATGTAATATTTAGTTTTGGGTATTTGATACATTTTACTTTGCTACCAAAATCTTTATATTCAAATAAGCCAGAGCGTTCCAAATTTTTTCCATCAAATCCAAAACGCCCAAGTAAAAGAATGGAAGATGATTTTCTTTCAGTTTCTTTATCATAAGCTATAATTTGCTCAATTGCAGTTTCAACAGTTTTGGCTAAATTATAAATGGCTCCACTTCTGGCGGATGCTCCTCTTTCTTTTAATTTTGAATCATATGTATAAATAATAACCGGATCATCAATTGTTTTGGGTGATTGTAAATGTTTTTTAATCTGAGAAGAATTTTTCTGAATAAAATTCCCTGCAATATCAATTACTTCCTGAGAGTTACGATAAGTTTTTGTAATTGAAAGTAACTCTGCATACCCCATAATTTCTGAGAATTTTGTAAAAAGAGTAATATCTGAACCACTGAATGCATAAATGGATTGCCAATCATCACCGACAGCAATAATTTTTGCCGCAGAATTAGCATGTAGAGCTTCAACTAGATCAAATCTTTGACGTGAAATATCTTGATATTCATCAACAATAATATATTTGAATTTTATTTGGCTTCTTACAGATTCAGACTCTTTGAGTAAAGCTGCAGATTTGTTGATCATATCAGAAAAATCTATAGCATTATTTTTGTTTAAATAACGTTCATATTCCAAATAACATTCTTTACATATTCGTAAAAATAATTTTGTTCGAACATTATTTGCTGAAACTTGCCAATCATCAAATTGTTGAACAGGATATCCATTTGTTTTGAAATTGCCAATAAAGCGATCAACAAGATTAATAAGTTTTCTTACGTAACGACTTCCATCTTGATTAGAGATTTTTTTCATTACTTCTTTATTATCTTTAGGGGTTAATATAAATCCAAATTCTTCAAGTTTTTCTTTTAAATGTTCTGTTAATTCCCTTCCATCTTTATATTTCGAACATGTACAAATTAGTGGTGTTCCATGTGCCTTATGCAAGGCAACTTTATCTTGCATGGCTTTGTTATATCTTGCAAGTTCTTCAGAGTTATATCGATTATTGTATCCATCTTCCGTAACCCCGAAGTGTTCAATGTAAACTTCTTTATCTCCTTGATGAATAATAAAATCTGGGGTATATGGTTTTGTAGAACCTTGAATATTATATTTGTATTTTGGTTCATAATCATAATCGATATTATTCAGGTATAGAAAGTTTGCTATTTGAACTTCTTCATTTGAACGTAATTGTTCATTCTGAATTGTGACATATTTTTTATCACCAGAAGGAATTATTTTTTTCTCATATTCTCCTAGTTCACTTTTAAGAGTTGTAAACGATGAAGAAGCGATTTTATTAAAAAGTATTGCTTTATCAACAATTTCATCAGCAGGAGCATCACAATAAGAGGCAAAGAACGTAACTAAATCATCAACAAGTTTTTCATTTGTTAAAACTGTTTCGTTAAAATAATCTTCTAGGACATAATATAATTTTTCATTTTGAACAATATTTAGTTTTTCATCATTTTGCTTATGAAGAATTGCATTTCCTGAAGCATGGAATGTAGTTATTGGACAATCTATGTGGAGTTGTTTTTGAATTTTATCTTTAAGTTCTTCAACAGCCTTATTAGTAAAAGAAACAACAAGTATTTCTTCAGGTTTAATGTTTTGTTTTTCAACAAGATACTTTACTTTTGCTGCTACGGTTGTTGTTTTTCCAGCACCGGCACCTGCTATTACTAAACAATAATCTTCATCAGTTAGAATAACTTTTCGCTGGTCTTCATCAAGTTTGATTACAGGATCTACATCTGTAAGAATATTGTCTAGATAATCCTTTTCATCAATCAACTTTTTCTGAATAAATGCAGTATTATGTTCGGAAACAATGTCTTTGAGAGCTGAGCAATCATTTAATAATTGATTAACTTTAGCGACTTTATAACCATGCTGTTTACAATAGTTATCAAGTAATCTGTCATTTTGTAAATTTTTTAAATATTCAAGTTCTTTGGAATTAGTACTTATAAATTTATTATAATCACTACGTGCAATATAAGAG